>DASUPQ010000112.1 GCA_036280995.1 Actinomycetota bacterium
AGACGCTGCTTGGACATGGAACCTCGCTGGGGGGCGCGAGCGGATCTGATGGGGAACTCCCCTGGGTCGCGCCGGATTCCCACGACTTCCCGGGCCGTGCGCGGAGCCGAGGCCGGCGGGCAGCGGCCCGATGGACGCCGCCGCCCGTCCCGGGTCGGTACCATTGCCGGGCGCCGCCGAGCCTTGAGGAGACCCGACACCCATGCCCACCGATCACGGACCGGAGCTGGAGGCGCTGCGCAAGCGGCTCGGCGACGCAAAGGAGTTTCTTTGACCTGGCGGGCAAGGAACGGGAGCTGGCCGGGCTGCGGGAGCAGGCGGCCGCGCCCAACCTGTGGGACGACCCGGAGCGGGCCCGGCGGGTGATGAGCCGGCTGGCCGCCGTCGAGGGCGACCTCGAGACGGTGGCCCGGCTCCAGGGCCAGCTCGACGACCTCGAGACGCTGAACCAGCTCGCCCTCGAGGAGGACGACGACTCGGTGGGCGGCGAGCTCACCCAGGGGCTGGCCAGCCTCGGCAAGGCGGTCGAGGACCTCGAGGTGCTGGCCCTGCTGGGCGGGGAGTTCGACGACCGGGACGCGATCGTCACCATCCACCCGGGGGCCGGGGGGACCGAGTCGCAGGACTGGGCCGAGATGCTCTGGCGGATGCTGGTCCGGTGGGCCGAGCGGCGCGGGTTCAAGGTGACGGTCAACGACTACCAGGAGGGCGACGAGGCCGGCATCAAGTCGGTCACCCTGACCCTGGAGGGGCCGCGGGCCTACGGGCTGGTGTCGGCCGAGTCCGGCACCCACCGGCTGGTCCGCATGTCGCCCTACGACCAGGCCAAGCGGCGCCACACCTCGTTCGCGGCCGTCGACGCCATCCCGGTGCTGGAGGACGAGGACACGCCCGAGATCGACGACGCCGACCTGCGGATCGACATCTACCGCTCGTCGGGGCCGGGCGGGCAGGGGGTCAACACCACCGACTCGGCGGTGCGCATCACCCACCTCCCGACCGGGATCGTGGTCGCGGTCCAGAACGAGCGGTCCCAGCTGGCCAACAAGACGATCGCCCTCAAGATCCTGGCCGCCCGGCTGGCCGAGCGGGCCCGCAAGGAGCGGGAGGCCCAGCTGGCCGCGCTGCGCGGCGACCGGGGCGACATCGCCTTCGGCAGCCAGATCCGCTCCTATGTCCTCCACCCCTACCAGATGGTGAAGGACCACCGGACGAACGTGGAGACCGGCAACGTCCAGGCGGTCCTGGACGGCGACCTCGACCAGTTCGTCGCCGCCGAGCTCCGCCGCCGCGCCACCGACCGCGGGTAGCGCCGGTCAGCCGGCGCGGCCGGGACGCCCCGGCAGGCGCCGCCCTCGTAGACTACGGCCGTGCGACCTCGGCCTGGCCTGCGCGCCTCAACGCTGCTCGCGCTGCCGGGCGCCCCGGCGGTGGCCGTCGGGCTGCTGGTCGCCGCCTATGTGGCCATCTTCGGCTGGCTGACCTGGGCCCAGCACGAGAACTTCGGGACCTTCGGCTACGACATGGGCCTGTACGACCAGGGGATCTGGCTGCTGTCGCGGTTCCAGGACCCGTTCGTGACCATCCGGGGGCTGAACTACTTCGAGCACCACGTGAACCTGATCACGGTCCTGTTCGTGCCCGCCTACTGGCTCGGGGCCGGTCCCCAGTTCCTCTACCTGGTCGAGACGGTCTGGATGGCGCTGGGGGCGGTGCCGCTGTTCCTGCTGGCCCGCGACCGGCTGCGCAGCGGCTGGCTGGCCGTGGCCGTGGCCGGCTGCTTCCTGCTGTATCCGTCGCTGGAGTGGATCAACTGGTGGCACTTCCACCCGGACGCGCTGGTGATCACCCCGCTGCTGTTCGCCTGGTGGCTGGCCACCCGCCGCCGCTGGGGCTGGTTCGCGGTCGCGGTGGCGGTCGCGCTGGCCTGCAAGGAGGACGCCGCCCTGGCCGTCCTCATGCTCGGCCTGGTCCTGGCCGTCCTCGGCGAGCGGCGGGCCGGGCTGCTCACCGCCGCCGCCGCGGCCGGCTGGTTCCTGCTCGCCACCCGGGTGGTGATCCCGGCCGCCGGCGGCGGCGACGGGCCCTTCTACCAGGAGCTGTTCCCCGGCTTCGGCGACTCCCTGGGCGAGATCGTCTGGAACATGGTCGTCCACCCGAGCCGGCTGCTGGAGGCGGCCACCCTGCCCGACCGCCTCACCTACTACTGGCAGGTCCTGGCCCCGGTGGCCTGCTTCCCCCTGGCCGCCCCGCTGGTCCTGCTCATCTCGGTGCCCCAGACGGTGATCAACGTGACCTCGGGCCACGCCCTGACCCACGACTTCCGCTTCCACTACACCGCCATCGTCCTGGCCGGGGTGTTCCTGGCCACGGTGGAGGGGATGGCCTGGGCCGGCCGCGGCCGCACGGCCCGCCGGGTGCTGGTGGCCATCCTGCTGGTGACCTCGGTGGTGGCCAACGTCGCCTGGTCGCCGTCGCCCCTGGGCCGCCAGTACGACGACGGCATCTGGACCAGGGCCGAGCCCCGCCACGCCGTCGTCCGGGCCGCCCTGGCCCGGGTCCCGGCCGAGGCCGGGGTGTCGGCCTCCTACAACCTGATCCCGCACCTGACCCACCGCACCTACGCATACGAGTTCCCCAACCCCTGGCGGGTGGCCAACTGGGGCGCCCACGGCGAGAACCCGCCCGATCCGGATACCGTCCAGTACCTGGTGGTCGACGAGCGGCTGCTCGGCGACCAGCGGCCGCTGTACGAACGCTTGATGAGCCGGCAAGGGGGGTACACGAGGGTGTTCGCGTCCGACGGCATCGTGGTCGCCAAACGACAGCAGGATGGTGAGCGACCCGAGGCCGATTCGTGACATGGCCGCCGGGCCCGACCGTCGGGAATGCGCTAGGCTTGACGGCCCGTGCCCGCATCGAGAACTGGGAGCGCGTCCCTGAACGTCATCGCAGGCCTCTACCAGCGCTGGCGACACCTGGTCCATGAGATGGCCAAGTTCGGCATCGTCGGCGCCTTCAACACCGCCCTCGACTTCGGGCTCTTCAACCTGCTCTATGTTGGCCTGGGCTGGCCCGCCCTCGGCGCCAACTCGGCCTCGGTCGCGGTCGCCGCCACCTCCTCGTTCTTCATGAACCGGCACTGGACCTTCCGGCACCGGGCCCGGACCGACCTGCGCCGCGAGTACAGCCTGTTCTTCCTCCTGAACGGGGTCGGGCTGCTGATCGCCACCGCCTGCATCCTGGTGGTGGAGAAGGGCCTGGGCCAGACCGGGCCGCTGTGGCTCAACATCGCCAAGGTGGCCGGGCTGGTCCTGGGCATGGTCTTCCGGTTCACGACCTACAAGCGGTTCGTGTTCCTGTCCCCGGAGCGGGCCGCCGCCCGCTCGCTGGCCGAGGGGTCGGTGGCCGAGATCGACGACGACGACCGCGACGACGCTCAGCCGGCCACGCCGCGCACCCGCGTCTCGTCGTAGACGCCCCGGGCCGCCGCCCGGCGGACCTTCCACACGTCGGCCAGCATCTGCAGCGCGTCCCCGCTCAGGCGGACCTTGCTGCCCTGGCGCTCCTCGGCCACCACCGGCACCTCGACCACCTCGATGCCCAGGCGCCGGGCCACCAGCAGGGCCTCGGCGTCGAAGGCGAACCCGTCGACACGGGCCCGGGCGAACAGCGCCTCGGCGGCGTCGCGGCGGAAGCCCTTGAGCCCGCACTGGGTGTCGTGGAAGGGCAGCCCCAGCAGCAGCCGCATCACCCGGTTGAAGACCCGGCTGGCCAGCCGGCGCACTGGCGGCCCGGCGCCGGCCTGGCTGCCCAGGCGGGCGCCGATGGCCACCGGGGCCCGCTCCAGGGCGGCCACCACCCGTTCCAGCTGCTCGGGCCCGTAGGAGCCGTCGGCGTCGGTGAACACCACCAGCTCGCCCTGGGCGGCCTGGATGCCGGTCCGGACCGCGTAGCCCTTGCCGTGGTTGTGGGTGGTGCGGATCACCCGGACCCGCGGGTCGGTGGCCGCGACCTGGTCGGCGATCACCGTGGTCCCGTCGGTAGAGCCGTCGTCGACCACCAGCAGCTCGACCTCGGCCCGGCTGGGCGGGAAGTGGGCCTGGTAGGCGGCCAGCGTGCCCGGGAGCCGCCCGGCCTCGTCCAGGCAGGGGAGCACGATCGAGAGGGTCGACCCGGCCGCCGGGTCGCCGGCGCCGGCCGGCCCGCCGGTCACGGCACGGCCTCCTGGCGTTCCAGCACGACCACGCCGTCGCGGTCCATGGCCGTCCGCCAGGCCGGGTCGCCCTGCAGCTCGCCGAGCAGCTCCTGGTCCTGCTCGCCCAGCAGGTCGCGCTGGACGACCACGAACCGGAGCCGCTCCAGCGTCGCCCCGGAGTGCTCGTCGCCGGCCACGCCCCAGTTGACCGCCCGGAACGGGTTGGGCCACTCGTACACCTCCACCCGGTGGCCCAGGTGGGGGACCAGGTTGAACTGGGCGCTGACCGGCGCCCCCTCGTCGACCAGGGCCAGCGCCGCCCGTCGGGCCTGGTCGGTCGGCCCGGCCGGGATGGCCACCGGGTCGCGGGCCCACGGCGCCGGCCCGTAGCGCCAGCTGGTGAAGCCGGCCACCAGCACCAGCAGGACCAGCGCGGGCGCGAGCAGGGGCCGGCGGGCCGAGCGGACCCAGGCCAGCCCGGCCACCGCCCCGGCGGCCAGCAGGGGCGCGGCCGTGGCCAGGTAGTGGAAGCGGAGCTGGTGGTGCTCGGGCTGGACCGCGGCCAGGTTGAGCAGCAGCGGCGGGGCCACCGGGAGCAGCCACCTCGGGGCCAGCAGGGGCAGCCCGAGCAGCGGGAGGAACACCAGCAGCAGGTAGAACAGGCCGTCGTTGGCCAGGCCGGTCTGGAGGGCGTGCCCGGCCATGGTGGGCAGGGCCGCCAGCAGCGCCCGGGGGCCGCTCCCGGCGATGCCGTAGTCGGTCTCGAACAGCCGCGTCGCCCGGCCGGCGTGCAGCGGCACCAGCACGTAGGTGGCGACCAGGAACCAGGCCAGCCCGGCCCCGGCCGTGCGCCAGCCGACCGCCCGCCGGCCGCCGACGGCCAGCAGCAGCCCGAACCCGGCCACGACCAGCCCAAGCTCCTCGCCGCAGAGCGCGGCCAGGGCCAGCCACAGCGCCATGGCCCGGTGCCGGCGGCCGTCGGCGGCCGCCACGGCCAGGGCGAGCAGGCCAGCGGCGATGGCCTCGGGATGGAACTGCCAGCTGATCGCCCACTGGACCCCCGGATAGGCCAGGTAGGCCACGGCCACGGCCAGGCCGGCCGCCGGGTGGCCGAGCCGGCGCGTCCCGAGCCGGTACAGGATCGGCGCCGGCAGGGCCAGGAACAGGACCTGGAGGAGCAGCAGCAGGCGCGGGTCGGCCCACAGCCGGTACAGGGGCGCGACCAGGACCATGATGTAGGCGGCCTGCTGGCCGAACAGGTCGAGGCCGCGGACGGTCACGAACGGCGCCCGCCCCTGCGACAGCAGCCAGGTCGCCTGGTCGTAGATGCCCACGTCGAAGCCGTAGGTCCCGAAGCGGGCATGGGCCGTCCAGGTGGCGCCGACGAAGGCGACGACGAAGACGGTCACGGCCAGGCCGAGGGCGAGCCCGCACAGGGTCGACGCCGAGATCCGGGTGGCGGCGACCAGCCGGCGCCCGGCGTCGAGCAGGGCACGCTCGACCCGCGGCCCACCCGCCGTTCCGGGCCCCCGATCCGGGAGGGTAGCCGACGGCGAGGTGGAGAGCCTGGCGCTGTCCACAACCCCGGACCCGGCGGTCAGCCCGGACCCGGCGGCCACGCCGGACCCGGCGGTCACGGCGGGCAGCCCGAACCGGCCCAGGCGCCGGGGCGGCGGGCGGCCGCCCGGCGGGGCCAGCAGCTCGACCTCGGCGGCGTGGTTGAAGGCGTCGGGGATCAGCGGCTCGGCGAGCCCGAACGCCTCGGCGTGGCGCTCGGGGTAGTCGGCCGTGTCGTCGAGGTCGTACAGGTGCAGGTTGGGCAGGACGTCGGCCGCGTCCTCGAGGGCGGCCAGGTCGGCGTCGGTCGCGGGCCGGTCCAGGGCCAGGGTCAGGCGGCAGCGGCCCCGCCGGTCAAAGGAGACGGTCGCCGCCCGCTCCTCGTCCAGCGACAGGTCGGCCGCGGGCAGCCAATCGCCGTGCCACCGCGGCACCGGCCGGGTGGGGCGGACCGGAGGGGGCATTACCATGCGGATCCTGGTTTCATGGCTAACGAGGTTTGTGCGATACCACCACCGACGGCTTGCGGTAGGCGTTCAGAGCGGTCGTTTCGGTATCGCGCAAACCTCGTTACCTGGCGACCACGACCCGAGGAGGCAGTGCTGGCGACGATCGCCGTCTTCGCCCGCGAGGGGCTGACCGCGGCCCGCACCCGAACCGTGTGGGTGCAGCGCGTCCTCACCGTGCTGACCTTCGGTGCCATCTACCTCGTCCTTCTCAAGACCCTGCACTGGAACCTTATCCTGACGCGGACGACGGCGGCGGGCGGCGACATGGGGTCGCACCACTACGTGGCCGAGTTCCTGCGCGAGGAGCTGCTGCCGCGGGGGCGGGTGACCGGCTGGGCGCCCGGCTGGTTCGCCGGGATCCCCATGTTGACCTTCTACTTCCCGATCCCCTACGTGCTCATCGCCCTGCTCACCCTGCCCCTCGGCGACCAGCTGGCGTTCAAGCTGGTGACCGTGCTGGGGATCCTCCTGCTCCCGGTGACCTGCTGGGCGGCGTTCCGGGTGCTGCGCCTGCGCGAGCCGGCGCCGCTGCTGGCCGCCTGCGGGGCGTGCGTGTTCCTGTTCATGTCCCAGGCCACCCCGACCGAGCAGTTCACCATCTGGGGCGGGAACATCGCCAGCACGATGGCCGGGGAGTTCCCCTTCTCGATCTCGTTCGCCCTGCTGCCGCTGGCCCTGGCCGTGCTCTGGCGGGTCTGTGAGGACGGCAAGGGCTGGCGGGCGGCCGCGCTGCTGGTCTCGGCGGTGGTCCTCTGCCACATCCTGACCACGATCGTGCTCGTCCTCGGCGTGGTCGTGCTGGTGCTGCGGCGGCCCCTGGCCGTGGCCCTGACCTCGTTCCGGCGCCTCGCCCTGGTCATGGGGGTCGCCTTCTGCCTGACCGCCTTCTGGGGGCTGCCGTTCCTGCTGCGGGTGCAGTACACGGCCCACTTCCGCTGGACCCAGAAGCCGGAGTACAGCCTGCTGTTCCCCAACGAGATCCGGCCCTACCTGCTCCTGGCCCTGGTCGGGCTGGTGGTGGCCGTGGCCAGGGGGGAGCGGCGGGTGCTGCTGTACGCCTGGCCGGCCGCCGCGGCCGCGTTCGTGTTCGTCGTCCTGGTCCGGGTCGCGCCCGAGGCGGCCCTCTGGAACGCCCGCATGCTGCCCTTCCTCTACCTGTTCTCGCTGCTGGTGGCCGCCTACGGCGCCTCGGTGGTGGCCGTCTGGCTGGCCGAGCTGCTGCAGCGGCGGACCGGGGTGGCGCTGCGCTACGCCTGGCTGGCGGTGGTGGCGGTCATGGTGGTGGCGCCGGTGGTCGGGGCCTGGCGCCACCGCGGGTTCGTGGACGACTGGGCCAAGTACAACTACACCGGGTTCGAGGCGAAGGACGGCTGGCCGGAGGCCCGAGCCCTCTTCAACACCCTGGCCGCGCTGCCGCCCGGCCGGGTCATGTGGGAGTTCAACCGTGACTACGAGCGCCTCGGCACGACCAGGACGCTGGAGAACATCCCCGTGTTCGGCGGCCAGCCGACCATGGAGGGGCTGCTGATCGAGTCGTCGATGAACGCCCCGTTCCACTTCATCAACCAGAAGGAGACCTCCAAGACCGCCACCGAGGCGGTGCCTGGCGTCCCCTACGACCGGTTCGACTTCGACTTCCCGACCGGCCTGGCCCATCTGCGGCTGTACGGCGTCCGCTACTACGTCGCCTACGACGCCTGCCAGAACGACCAGGAGCAGTGGGTGCCCTGCGGCGACCTCGGCCTCCAGGACGAGGAGACGCAGGCGGCGGCCGCGGCCGGGCTGCCGGTGGTGCAGCGCAGCGGCCGCTTCACCATCTACGAGGTCGGCAGCGGCAACCTGGTCGAGGTCCCCCGGTACAAGCCGGTGCTGGTCGACCACCCCGACTGGCGGGGTACCGGGCTCACCTGGTACGCCAACCCCGACTGGATGCAGACGCCGCTGGTGTTCGCCTCCTCCGACGACCAGGCGGCCAGGGCCGCCTTCGCCGAGGCGGGGCGGCTGCCCCTCACCAACCTGCCCCGCGAGGAGCTGGCGCGGCCGGGCGAGCTGGCCGCCACGACCAGCGAGTCCGGCGACGTCATCAGCTTCCGGACCGACCGCGTCGGCGAGCCCCACATCGTCAAGGTCTCCTGGTTCCCCAACTGGAAGGTCGAGGGGGCGGAGGGGCCGTGGCTGCTGTCCCCGGCGCTGATGGTGGTCGTCCCCACCCAGCCAGAGGTCCGCCTGAGCTACCGCGACACCCCCGTCGACCTGGCCGGCAAGGCCCTCACGGTCGTCGGGGTCGGGGCCCTGCTGACCCCGACGGTGCTCGGCTGGGTACGGGCCAGACGCCGCAACGCCCCCTGATTCCTGCCAGAACGGCCCGCTGTTCTGGCAGGTCTGGTATGGTCTTGCGTTGTCCAGGCCGACGGCCACCGGGAAGGCCCCCAACTTCCCGGCCCGTGCAGCCCCGACGAGCGAAAGGCCATACCCGCCCCG
>DASUPQ010000113.1 GCA_036280995.1 Actinomycetota bacterium
CTGGCTCATGGCCACCGCCAAGCACCGCGCGGTCGATACCCTGCGCCGCCAGACCCGCTCTGCGCAGAAGCTGGAGGCGCTTGCCCGCGACCCCGGCCTCACGCGCCAGGCCGACGAGCCGGACCTGGACGCCGCGCTCGATGACCACATCGGCGACGACCTGCTCCGACTGATCTTCACCGCCTGCCACCCGACGCTGTCCACCGAGGCACGCGTGGCGCTCACGCTGCGGCTGCTCGGCGGCTTGACGACCGACGAGATCGCGCGGGCATTCCTGGTCGCGGAACCCACCCTCGCGCAGCGGATCGTCCGCGCCAAGCGCACGCTCAGCGGCAAGGGCGTGCGCTTCGAGATGCCCACGCCGGCCGACCTGCCCGACCGGCTCTCGTCGGTGCTGGAGGTCATCTACCTTGTCTTCAACGAGGGTTACTCGGCCACCGCAGGCCAGGACTGGATGCGGCCGGCGCTGTGCGAGGAGGCGCTCCGCCTCGGCCGGATCCTGGCCAGCCTGCTGCCCGGAGAGCCCGAGGTCCACGGGCTGGTGGCGCTGATGGAGATCCAGGCGTCACGCATCCGCGCCCGCACCGACGCCTCCGGGGCACCGGTGCTCCTGGCCGACCAGGACCGCCGGCTGTGGGACCGGCTACTCATCCGCCGTGGCCTCGAGGCGCTCGCCCGCGCCGACGCGCTCGGTGGCGCCCTCGGCCCCTACACCCTGCAGGCCGAGATTGCCGCCGGCCACGCCCGCGCGCTCACGCCCGAGGACACCGACTGGGAGCGCATCGCCGCGCTCTACCGGGTGCTCGCCCACGTCTCTCCCTCGCCGGTGGTGGAGCTCAACCGCGCGGTCGCGGTCGGGATGGTCGCCGGCCCGGCCAAGGGGCTGGAGATCATCGAGCCGCTCCGGCACCAGCGAGCCCTCGAGCACTACCCCCAGCTCCCAGCCGTCCGCGGCGACCTCCTGGCCAAGCTCGGCCGCCTGGACGAGGCCCGCTGGGAGTTCGAGCGCGCCGCCGCCCTCACCCGCAACGAGCGCGAACGCGCCGTGTTCCTCACCCGCGCCGCCGCCTGCGCAGACAGCCGGCCGTAGGTGCTTACGCCTCTGGTCGTCGTGGAGTTGAGGAGCCCTTTCCCGGCTCGACCGGCGCGGTCGGGGGACCGTGCGCGTCGATGAGGATGGTGGCCGCGGCCGCGGCCTCGGCGCTGGGGTTGCCGGGACCGAACATCCGGGCGGCGACCCAGGCGCCGTCCATGAGCAGCAGGAGCTGGTCGGCCAGGGCCTCGGGGACGCGGAGGTTGGCCTCCTGGGCCAGGGTGCGCAGGCGGGCCAGCACCGCCTGTTGTGGGCGAGGGCGACCCGGTGGCCCGGGTGGTCGGGGTCGGGGAACTCTGCCGCGGTGCCCTGGAAGGTGCAGCCGAGGCACTGCGGGTCGTTGGCGAGCCTCCCGACGGCGTCGAACATCGCCACCAGGCTGTCCTTGGGACGCCGATGTCGGCGATGACGTCCTCCAGCCACTGCCAGAACCGCTCGTTGGCCCGCTCCAGGTCGGCCACGATCAGGTCGTCCCGGCCAATGGAGGAGCACCATGCGGATCGGCATCCTAGGCACCGGCATGGTCGGCCAGGCCCTCGCCGCCAAGCTGGCCCAAGCAGGGCACGAGGTGATGGTCGGCACCAGGGACCCGGCGGCGACCCTGGCCCGCGACGAGCCCCACCCCGTCTACGGCATCCCGCCGTTCAGCGTCTGGTACGAGCCGCACCCGGACGCGAAGCTCGGCAGCTTCGCCGACGCGGCCGCCCACGGCGAGCTGGTCGTCAACGCCACCGCCGGCGAGACCTCGCTGGACGCCCTGCGGCAGGCCGGCGAGGCGAACCTCGCCGGCAGGGTGCTGGTCGACATCGCCAACGCCCTCGACTACTCACAGGGCATGCCCCCCTCCCTGTTCGTGGCCAACACCGACCCACTTGGCGAGCGCATCCAGCGTGCCTTCCCGACCGTCCGGGTGGTCAAGACCCTCAACACCATGAACGCCCTGCTCATGGTGAACCCC
>DASUPQ010000114.1 GCA_036280995.1 Actinomycetota bacterium
CGCGCAGGACCTTGTAGCGGGTTGCCGCTGTGGCGGCGGAGCGGCGGGCGAGCAGGTCGGCGAGGAAGTCCTCAAGGTCGGCGCGGGTGGCGTCGCGCAGGCGTACGCCACGAGGCTGTAGGAACGCCTCGACCTGATGCAGGTTTTCCAGGTAGTTGCCTACGGTCCGCTCCGAGCGGTTGGTGGCGCGCAGGTAGCGCTCAAAGGAGCGGAGGAGTCGGTCCGGCGGCTGCTGGTTCATGCCCGGAATGTAGCGAAGTGAGGTGACTTCCAAGCGTTATGCGGCTACCCGAATCGGCCCCGAGCATGAAGATGACCAGCGTTTGCGCTGGTCATCAGGGGTGGGGTGGAGGTGAGGGGATTTGAACCCCTGGCTTCCTCCGTGCGAGGGAGGCGCTCTGCCGGGCTGAGCTACACCCCCAAGGTGAGCGTTTGGGATGGTACCAGACCGGTTCGGTGGCCCGACCCACCTACCCTGGCGTCATGAGGGCTTCCGAACGTACCGCGAACTGGCCCGCCTACGCCGCGTGCGTGGTGGCGGCGGTGTATGCGGTGGTCAGCTTCTACTGGGCGTTCGGGGGGACGGCCGGGATCGGCACGCTCGGGGGGCGGCTGGAGGAGCTGGGGAGGGTCGGCGATCCGGCGGTGCTGTGGCTGGCCGGGGTCGCCGGGGTGCTGAAGGCGGCGGGGGCGGTGCTGGCGCTGGCGCTGGTGCGGCCGTGGGGGCGGGTGCTGCCGCGGCGGGTGCTGCTGGTGGTGGCGTGGGCCGGGGCGGTGGTGCTGGTGGGGTACGGCGGGCTGTACGTGGTCGGGGGGGCGCTGGCGCTGGGCGGGGTGGTTGAGGTGGCGGGGGCCGGGGACCGGGCGGCGCTGTGGTGGCATGTGCTGGTCTGGGATCTCTGGTTCCTGGTGTGGGGGGTGCTGCTCGGGGTGGCGGCCTGGCGCTTCGGGCGGCTCAGCGCTGCGGTGGCTGGAGGGCGTCGAGCAGGCGGGTGAGGGCCGAGCGGGCGGTGGCCGAGACGTAGGGGCCGACGGCGGTGACGGAGACGACCAGGGCGGCGATCTCGCCGGGGGAGAGGCGGACCGGGGGGACCGACGGGGGGACGTCGAGGCGGAAGCCGCCGCCGGGGCCGCGGCGGGCGGTGATGGGGACGCCGGCGTCGCGGAGGCGGGTGATGTCGCGCTCGACGGTGCGGACGTCGACCCCGAGGGCGGTCGCCAGGTCCTCGGCGGTGGCGTGGCGGCCGGCGGCCAGGCGCAGCTCCTCGATCAGGCGGTGCTGGCGCTCGACCCGGAGCCTGGCCAGGTGCGGCTGGGTCGGCGCGACGGGCCGTGTCGTCATGGGTCGGGGCCTTTCCGGGAAGACCGGCCCGGGCGTGCCGGGCTCTCATCGTAGAGTCGGGTCCATGGACACGACATCGCATCCCGACGTGACGGCCTTCCTCGACCGCTACGCCGAGGCCCTCACCGGCGGGGACCTGCCGGGCATCGCCGCCTGCTACATGGTTCCCGGCCTGGTCGTCGGGGACGCCGCCGCCATCCCGGTCGCCGAGCCGGGCGAGGTCGAGGCCGCCTTCGCCGGCGCCGCCGAGGCCTACCGCGCCCAGGGCCTGGTCGGCATCCGCCCCGAGCTGCGGGGCGTCGACCCCCTCACCCCCGCCCTGACCCTGGCCGACGTCCGCTGGGCCTACCTGGACGAGTCCGGCGCCGCCCGCCAGCACACCTCCTACCGCTACCTGCTGCGCCGCTCCGACAGCGGCGAGCTCGCCATCCAGGTGGTCGTCGACACCACCCCCCAGGCCTGAGCGGCCGGGCCGCTCAGTCGCAGGTCGCGGTCTCCGGGACCGGCTCCGTGGCCCGCTCGCGGGGGCCGAACAGGCGGCCCTGGACCAGGGCGACGCCCAGGACCACGATCAGGCCGCCGACGACGAGGCGGAGGGAGAACGGCTCGCCCAGGACGACCACCCCGGCGGCGACGGCGACCAGGGGGACGAGGTAGGTGACCAGGGAGGCGACGGTGGCGCCGCTCTCCTGGAGGGTGCGGTAGTTGAGCAGGTAGGCGTAGCCGGTGCCGAGGGCGCCCAGCAGGACCAGGCAGAGGGCGGCGAGGGGGCCGAGGTCGACCCGGCCGGCGGCGACGTCCACGGCGGCCACCGGCGCCAGCAGCACGGTGGCGGCCAGGAGCTGGCCGAACGACAGCTGGAGGGCCGACAGGCCGGTGGTGAAGCGGTTGGCGTAGGCGAACCCGAATCCGTAGCCGGCGCCGGCGAGGACGACCGCGGCCGAGCCGAGCAGGGAGCTGCCGGCGAGGTCGCCGCCGCCGACCCCGGCGACCACGGCCACGCCCAGGAAGCCGACGGCGATGCCGGCCAGCTGGGGCGGGCGCAGGCGCTCGCCGAGCAGGCCGGCCGCGAACCCGGCCGCGAACAGCGGCGTGCAGGCGTTCAGGACCGAGGCCAGGGCCGAGCTGATGTGCTCCTCGCCCCAGCCGATCAGGATGAACGGCACCACGCTCATGGCCAGCCCCAGGACCAGCAGGTGGCCCCAGTAGCGGCGCTCGGGCAGGCGCTCGGAGCGGTGGCGCATGGCGACGGCCAGCACGGCCAGGCCGAGGGCGATCCGTCCCCAGGCCAGGAACGTGGGCGGGGCGTCCTCGAGGATGACCTTGATGAAGAGGAACGACCAGCCCCAGATGAAGGCCAGCAGGAACAGGCGTCGCACGGGCACCCCGCAGGAAGGTCGGAAGGGAGGCGTCCTCCTCAGGCTACTCTCGCTCCAACCCCGTTCCGACGGGCCGGTTTCAGGAGTCCCGGCGGCGCCTTCCTATTAAGTCAACAGGCTCGTTGACAAAATCGTGAGGGCGGGCGCACCATGCCGGCATCTGCTCGCAGCGACGGGGGTGTCGAGATGACCCGACCTTTCGACGGCAGGCTGGCCGGGACGACCGCGCTCATCACCGGCGCCTCCCAGGGGCTGGGGCGGGCGGTCGCGCTGGCCTACGCCCGCGAGGGAGCCGACCTGGTCCTGGTGGCCCGGCGGCCCGGGCCGCTGGAGGGAGTCCGGGACGAGGCCGAGGCGCTGGGGGCCAGGGCGGTGACGGTGTCGGCCGACGTCGGCGACCCGGCCGACGTCGAGCGGGTCGCGGCCGCCGCCCTCACCGCCTTCGAACGGGTCGACGTGCTGGTCAACAACGCCTCGGAGCTCGGACCCACGCCGATGCCGTACCTGGTCGACACCGACCCGGACGCGCTGCGCCGGGTGCTGGAGGTCAACCTGCTGGGGCCGTTCCTGCTCACCCGGGCGCTGCTCGGGCCCATGCTGGCCGCCGGGCGGGGGAGCGTCATCAACGTCTCCAGCGACGCCGGGGTGGTCGGCTACCCGGGCTGGGGGGCCTACGGGGTGTCCAAGGCCGCCCTCGACCAGATGAGCAGGATCTGGGCCAGCGAGCTGGACGGCACCGGGGTGCGGGTCAACGCCGTCGACCCGGGCGACATGGCCACGGCCATGCACGCCGCCGCCCTGCCCGACGACGACCCGGCCACCCTGGCCCGCCCCGAGGACCGCACCGAGGTGTTCGTCCGCCTGGCCGAGGACTCAGGCGGCAGCGGCGAGCGCCTGGAGGCGGCCGGGTTCGCGCCCGCCGAAGCCTAGGGCCGGCGGTGCGCAGCGCGGTCCGGTTCCGGCTCCCGCCGGAGCTGGAGGCGGCGGCGCCGCCCGAGGCCCGGGGCCTGCGCCGCGACCACGTCCGCCTGCTGCTGGTCGACCGGGCCAGCGGGTCGGTCGCCCACCACCGCTTCCACGAGCTGCCCCGGCTGCTGGACCCGGGCGACCTGCTGGTCGTCAACGACTCCCGCACCCTCCCGGCCAGCCTGCTCGGGCGCACCGGGGACGGGGCGCCCCTCGAGGTCCGCCTGGCCGCCCGCGACGGGGAGCGCTGGGCGGCGCTGGTCCTGGGGGTGCCGGCCGGCGGGGAGGACCCGGCGCTGGTGCCGACCGACACCCGCCCGCCGGCGCCGGCCCTGGCGGCGGGGGAGCGGCTCGAGTTCGCGGGCGGGCTGGGCGCGACCGTGCTCGGCCGCCACGAGGAGGCGGCGCCGCTGGTGTGGCTCGCCTTCGACCTGGCCTCGGAGCGGCTGGCCGAGGCGCTGCACCGGGCGGGGCGGCCGGTGCGCTACGCGTACGTGCCCCGGCCCTGGCCGCTGCACCAGTACCAGACGCTGTTCGCGGCCGGGCCCGGGTCGGCCGAGATGGCCAGCGCCGGCCGGCCGTTCACCGTCCAGACCCTGCGGGACCTGCGCGACCGGGGGGTCGGGCTGGCCACCATCAGCCTGCATGCCGGGCTGTCGACCTACGGCGACCCGGCCACCGACCGCAGCTACGTGCCCGCCGAGCCCTACCTGGTCCCGGCCGCGACCGCGGACGCGGTGACCGCCTGCCGGGCGGCCGGCGGCCGGGTGGTCGCCGTCGGCACCACCGTGGTCCGCGCGCTGGAGACCACCGCTGGCCGGGCCGGGGGCGGGGTGACCCGGTTGCGGATCGGGGCCGGCCATCGGCTGGCGGTGGTCGACGGGCTCCTCACCGGGCTGCACGAGCCCGAGGCCAGCCATCTCGACCTGCTGGCCGCCTTCCTCGACCGGCCCGCGCTCGACCGGGCCTATGCCGCCGCCCTCGGTGCGGGCTACCTCTGGCACGAGTTCGGGGACGTCTGCCTGCTCCTTCCGAACAGCCTAAATGGCAGGTCATGACCTTTTGCGTTAGTTGCATCCGCAACTCGTAGGAGTCGCCTGCGTAGATCGCCTTGCTTTAGATTCCTTGCTTTGCGGGTGTGCCCGGGCCGAGCGCTCAGGCGAGGATGGGTGCTCGTGGAGGACGACACCATGGACCAGCGCGCCCTGCCGGCGCCCGACCAACCCGATGAGCCCGACCACCAACGCGGGCGCCACGAGGCGCCCCGGCGGTCGCTCGGCGGCCCGGCCGCCATGGCCATCGCCATCGTCATCGCCTCGGTGGTGTTCGCCGGGGTCCTGGCCACCTGGCTGATCGGCTCGGCCGAGGAGGCGCCCGACGCGCCCGGCGCCGAGGCGGCCACGACCGCCGCCGCCGGCCCGACCTCGCGGCCCCCCGGGCAGGGGTCGTTCGGCAACCTGGTCGGCAACTGGAGCTTCGAGCAGGACCTGGCCGGCTGGGAGGTGCTCGGCGCGGCCGACGCCAGCCGCGAGCCGCAGGGCCGGACCTCGGGGTCGTGCGCCTCGGTCCGGGCCCGCGAGCCGGGCCGGGTCGGGCTGGCCCTGCCCGACGCCGCCCCCGAGGCCAAGAAGGGGCAGCGGTACGTGGCCTCGGCCTGGGTGCGGTCGACCGCCCCCGGCCTGCGGGTCACCATCCGCCTGACCGGCCCCGGCGCCAAGGAGGGCTCGAAGGCGGCCGCGACCACGCTGCCCGGCCTGGAGTGGCGCCGCGTCATCGTCCCCCACACCGTGGCCACCGCCGGCCCACTCCGGTTGGAGGTCGTGGCCGACGGGGTCCCGGCCGGGGACGCGCTGCTGGCCGACGAGGTCGTCGTGCGACAGGGATAGCCGAAGGAGATCGAGAAAATGGCACGAGCCGGCAAGGAAGACCCGGAGCTGAACCTGCTCGTGGGCCAGCCCGACCGGCGGGTCGGGCGGCGCAGCTTCCTGCAGGTCGCCGGGCTGCTGGCCGCCGCCGGGGCGGCCGGCTACGCCGGCGGCACCGTGGCCGGATGGGGCGGCGACGACCCGTCGGCGGCGGCGGGCGCGGCCGACGGCCAGCCGGTCCCGGGCAACCGCGTCAACGAGCGGCTGCTCAACATCTACAACTGGTCGGACTACATCGACGACCGCACCATCCCGCTGTTCCAGGCCCAGAGCAACCTGCGGGTCAACTACGACGTCTTCTCCTCCAACGACGACCTGCTGAAGCGGATGAAGTCCGGGCCCACCAGCTACGACATCATCGTCCCGACCAACAACTTCGTCCCCACCTACCTGAACCTCGACCTGATCGAGCCGCTGCGCCAGGACCTGATCCCCAACCTGACCAACCTCGACCAGGAGTTCGTCGAGACCGACTACGACCCCGGCAACCGCTTCACCGTCCCCTGGCAGTGGGGCACCACCGGCATCGGCTTCAACCGCGCCAAGGCGGGCGAGCAGGTCGACTCCTGGGCGGCGGTGTTCGAGCCGGCGGCGGCCATGGGCGGCCACGTCACGCTGCTGCGCGAGCCGACCGACCTGATCGCCTGCGCCCTCATCCACCTGGGCCGCAGCCCCAACTCGATCGAGGACAAGGACCTGGCCGACGTGGTCAAGCTGGTCCGGTCGATCAAGCCGAAGCTGAAGGGCTTCACCACCGACACCTACATCGACGAGCTGGCCGCCAGCGAGACCTGGCTGGCCCAGGGCTGGAGCGGCGACGTCTTCCAGGCCCAGGACCAGAACCAGGACGTCAGCTACGCCATCCCCAAGGAGGGCTCGCTGCGGTTCGTCGACGTCATGTGCGTGCCCAAGGGCGCCCCCCATCCGGCCAACGCCGCCCGGTTCATGAACTACGTCCTCCACCCCAAGGTGCAGGCCCGCATCTCCAAGTACGTCAGCTACGGCACGCCGGTGTCGCTGGCCAAGCCGCTGCTGCCGGCCGACCAGACGGCCGACCCGTCGATCTACCCGCCGGCCTCGACCAAGCTGTCCATCCTCACCCTGACCGGCCAGAAGCTCGACAAGTGGCAGGCGGCCTACGAGCAGATCGTCAAGTAGCCTTCCCCATATGAAGGAAGGCAGGCTGATCGTCTGCGCGACCCCGATCGGGAACCTCGAGGACGCCTCGCCCCGGCTGGCCCGGGTGCTCGCCGAGGCCGACCTGGTCGCCTGCGAGGACACCCGCCAGACCCGCAAGCTGCTCGCCCACCTGGGCGTCACCACCCGCATGACCAGCTACCACGAGGTCGGGGAGAAGGAGCGGGCCCAGGAGCTGGCCGAGCGGGTGGCCGGCGGGCTCCGCCTGGCCCTGGTCAGCGACGCCGGCACGCCGGCCGTGTCCGACCCCGGCTACCACCTGGTCGCCGCCTGCCTGGAGCGGGGCGTCCCGGTCGAGGTCGTCCCCGGCCCCAGCGCCGTCGTGGCCGCGCTGGTGGTGAGCGGGCTGCCCACCGACCGGTTCTGCTTCGAGGGGTTCCTGCCCCGGCGGCCCGGCCAGCGCGACCGCCGCCTGGCCGAGCTGGCCGCCGAGCCCCGGACGATGGTGTTCTTCGAGGCCCCGCACCGGGTCCTGGCCACCCTGGACGCGATGGTCGCGGCCTTCGGCCCCGGCCGGCCCGCGGCGGCCGTCCGCGAGCTGACCAAGCTGCACGAGCAGGTCGTGCGCGGCCCCCTTGAGGAGGTGCGGGCGCGGCTGGGCGAGCAGGGGCCGCGGGGGGAGCTGACCCTGGTCGTGGGCGGCGTCCCGGCGGGCGCCACCCCCCGGCCCCGCCCGGCCGACCTGGCCGCCGAGGTCGCCACCCTGGTCGAGGGCGGGGCCAGCACCAGGGACGCCGTCAGCGCCGTGGCCGAGGCCACCGGCGTCCCCCGGCGCAGCGTCTACCAGGCCGTCCTGGAGGCCCGGGGCGAGGGCGGATGATGCTAGCCTGACCGGGATCTGGCCCGCGCCCCCGGAAAGGCACGTCGCACGGTGACCGAGAAGGACACCTTCTACCTCACCACCCCGATCTACTACATCAACGACCTGCCGCACATCGGCCACGCCTACACCACCATCGCGGCCGACGTCCTGGCGCGGTGGCGGCGTGCCCACGGGGACAAGGTGCTGTTCCTCACCGGGACCGACGAGCACGGCCAGAAGGTGGCCAGGGCGGCCGAGGCGGGCGGCCTCGACCCGCAGGCCTGGACCGACCAGATCGTCGAGCGCTGGAAGGCCACCTGGGCCGAGCTGGACATCGCCTACGACGACTTCATCCGGACCACCGAGGAGCGCCACGTGCGCCCGGTGCAGCACCTCTGGCAGCGGCTGTACGACCAGGGCGACGTCTACCTGGACAGCTACGAGGGCCTGTACTGCGTGGCCTGCGAGCAGTTCTACAGCCCCGAGGAGCTGGTCGACGGCAACTGCCCGATCCACGGCCGGCCGGTCG
>DASUPQ010000115.1 GCA_036280995.1 Actinomycetota bacterium
GGACGGTTGTGCGCCGACCGGGAGATGCGGTTCTACTACCACAACCATTACCAAGAGTTTCAGGACCTGGGGGGCTGTTGCTGAATCGACGGCGACGATCAGCGTGCGCGCGGTGGGGTTGCCGTTGCTCGGCCCTCCTGATTGGGCCACGCCTTGGTGCTGGCCTGCCGGCGGGCGCCGGCCTGCGCGTCAGCTGGTCAGCTGAGGAGTCAGGCCGTGGTTGATGATCTTGGAGAGGTTGTGTACGGCGGCGTGGAACATCCATTCGGCGCGGGCCCGGTTCAGCCCGATCCCGGTGAACCGGCGGAAGCTCAGGTTGTGTTTGGCATGGCCGAACGTGGTCTCGGCAATCCGGCCCCGTTGTCGGTAAGCGGCGATGCCGTCTGGGGTGGCCAGCCGGGTCCGCATCGCCTGGATCGCGGCGTCACCGCCGCCGCCGGTCTCCTCCAACGGCGCGGCAACCCGGGCGGCGGCTTCCACGCTGCGCCGTGTCCCGGCCGCGATCAGCCGGTCCGGACCGGGCTCGGTCAGGTTAGCCACCGACAGGTAGCCGGCGTCGGCCAGCACCAGCCCGATCGGGCCGGCGCCGACCCGTTCGGCTATCGCCGTCGCAGCCTGCATCATCGGAAGGAACGCGTTCTGGTCGGCCGGGTTGTTCGACACCTGGGTGGCGAGCACTAAGCCGTCGCCAGTGGTGACCGCTTGAGCGTTGTAACCCTGCAGCCAGCCGCCGCTGGCCAGCGGCTGCAGCCCTGATTCGGGGTCGGTGATGTTGCGGACCGGCTCCCGCCTGGGGCGGCGGGCGGCTCGTGCGGCGACGATCTGATGGGCCCGGGCGACCCGAGCCGCGGCCTTACGCACCCGCCAATGATCATCAACCTCGGGTGGTCGACGGCCGCGGCCGGTGGCCTGCCACTCCTGCAACCGCGCCTGCGCCGCGACGACGGCGGCAGCCAGGGCCTGCTCGGCCAGCACGATCTCGGTCCCGGCCGGGGGCCGACCATCGACCGGCCGGCCATCCTTGTCGACCATCCGGGCCGCCCGCTCCGCCGCCCGCACCCGCTGCCCGGACTCGGCCTGCCGTGCCTGCCCCTCAAGATCAGCGAGCGCCTCAGCGATCCGGGCCGACCGGGACCGGCCAGGCCCACGACCCGCCCCCGGCCCCGACATCCCTGAGTCATCCCCGGCGTCCTCATCAATCACCTGGTCCCCGCGCCCCTCCCCGAACCGGACATCCTCAGCCGCATCAGCCTCCGCATGCGCCCGCGCTGCCTGCCGGGCCGCCGCTCGAGCCTGCTCGGCGGCCGCCGCATGCCGTAACCCCTCCACGGTCCGGTTCTGCCCCACCGAGGCCGGTGCGGCGATCTTCGTGCCGTCCAACGCCACCACCCCCAACTGGCCCAAACCCAGCCGAAACGCCAACACCAACAACTGCTCGAACAACTGCTCCACCCCCGACCCGAACCCCTGCCGGAACCGGGCAATCGTGACGTGATCAGGAACATCGCCAGCACAAATCACCCGGAACGCGACATCTCGCCCACACAACCGCTCGATCTGCCGCGACGAATGCACCCCCTGCAGCCACGCCCACACCAACAACGTGATCAACATGTCCGGGTCGAACCCAGCCCGACCCGCACCACCCAAACGCCGCCCGGCATGAAAGACCGACGTGTCGCACTGCTCAACGATGTCGATCACCAGCCAGACCGGGTCCGACGCCGGCAGCCACTCCCGCATATCCGGCGGCAGCAAAAACTGCTGATCCCGATCAACCCGCCGATAACCCCTCGCCATGATCAATTATCGACCGACACCCCCCACACACCGAGGAACGACAGGCACCCACGATTTCGCAACAGCCCCCGCTGGTCGCAAACGGGCGGCTCACCCGCCGCTGGGGGTGCGTTTCGCACCTGCTGGGGCTGTTGCTGAATCGACGGCGACGATCAGCGTGCGCGCGGTGGGGTTGCCGTTGCTCGGCCCTCCTGATTGGGCCACGCCTTGGTGCTGGCC
>DASUPQ010000116.1 GCA_036280995.1 Actinomycetota bacterium
ATGGAAGTCAGCGCCGAGACGGAGCCGGACCTTTTCTGGGGCCTCCGCGGGGGCGGCGGCAACTTCGGGATCGCCACCGCCTTCGAGTACCGGCTGCACCCGGTGGGCCCGCTGCTGCTCTGCGGCCCGATCTTCTGGCCGCTGGCCGACGCCCCCGAGGTGCTCCGCTTCGTCCGCGACTTCGCCCCCCAGGCACCCGACGAGCTGGGCCTGGTCCTGTTCGCGCGCCTGGCCCCGCCGGGCCCGCTGGTGCCCCCGGAGCATTACGGTCGGCCGGTCCTCGGCGTGGTGCCCGCCTGGGTCGGTGACCCGGCCGAGGGGCGGCGGGTGCTGGCGCCGCTGCGCCGGGTCGGCCGGCCCGTGGCCGACAACCTGCGGCCCCTGCCGTACCTGTTCCTGCAGTCGATGGTGGACGCCGGCAACCAGCACGGCCTGCACTGGTACTGGCGGTCGCAGCGGGTTCCCGAGCTGGGCGACGACGTCGTCGACGTGCTCGGCGGGCTCACCGAGTCCATCACCTCGCCGCTGTCGTACATCGCCGGGTTCGCCATGGGCGGCACCGCCGGCCGGGTCGACCCCGACGCCACCGCCGTCGGCGAGCGCGGCAACGGGGTCGAGCTCAGCATCGTCGCCGGCTGGCCGCCGCCCGACCCGGACGGGGACCGCCACGTCGCCTGGGTCCGCCGCGGCTGGACCGGCCTGCGCCCCCACAGCGCCGGGGTCTACGCCCACTTCCTCTCCGACGAGGGCGCGAGCGGGGTCGAGGACGCCTACGGCGAGCGCCTCAAGCGCCTCACCGCCCTCAAGGACCGCTGGGACCCCACCAACCTGTTCCGCATGAACGCCAACATCCCACCGAGCCCGCCCGGCCGCCGTTGAGGGCCGAGCCCTACTCGGTGGCGATGGCGGCGAGCACGTCGGTCCTGGCGGCCCGCCTGGCCGGCCAGGCCGCGGCCAGCACGCCGGCCACCGCCAGCCCGGCCAGGGCGGCCAGCAGCTGGCCCGCCGGCACGGCCGCGTCCAGCAGCCCGGTCCGCAGGGCGGCCCGCTGGAACATGGCGCCGAGCAGGTAGCCGCCGGCGATGCCGAGCAGGCCGCCGACCACGGCGATCAGGGCCGACTCGGCCCGGATCATCGTCCGCAGCTGCCGCCGGGTCAGGCCGAGCGCGCGCAGGAGCCCGAGCTCCCGGGTGCGCTCGGTCACCGACAGGGTGAGGGTGTTGGCCACGCCAAGGACCCCGATCACGACCGCGAGGGCGAGCAGCGCATACAGCACCCCGAGGACCCGTTCGGCGCCGCGCAGCTCCGCCTCCAGGTAGGCCGCCCGCGAGCGGACCACCAGCCCGGGGCGGCCGGCCAGGGCCCGCTCCAGCCCGGCCCGGACCGCGGCCTCGTCCGCGCCCGGGTCGATGGCCACGAAGGCGGCGAAGGCGTCGGGCTCCTCCAGCCGGGGGAGGGCGACCGACTGCGCCACCAGCACCCCGGAGACGGCCCGGGAGGGCCGGTACACGCCGGCGACGGTGGCCGCGTGCTCGCCACCGGCCGGCCAGCCGAGGCTGACGCGGTCACCCACCGACAGGCCGTGCCTTCTGGCCAGGTCGCCGCTGACGAGGACGCCGCCGGCGAGGGCGCCGGTCTGGCCGGACACCATCGTCAGCCGCAGGGCGTGGCCGAGCGCGGCCGGGTCGACGGCCGTCACCGGTGCCCGGGTGGCGAGCCGGCCGACCCGCAGCGGCAGGAACGCATGGCGCGGGGCGGCGACCGCCCGCACGCCGGGCAGGGCGGCCAGCCGCTCGACCGTTGACTGGGGAATGGCGGCGTCCCGCCGGCCGGCCGGTTCGACGACCAGCGGGGCGGCCACCTCGCGGCGGACGCTGGCGACGGTGTGCCGCTCGAGGCTGTGGCCGAAGATGGCCAGGCCCGTGACCACCGACAGGCTGATCATCAGCGCCGCCGCGGTGGCCGCGGTGCGCCGCGGGTCGCGCCGGGCGTTGCCGGCGGCGAGCCGCCCGGTGGGGCCGAGCCGGGCCAGCGGCGCCGACAGCAGCGCCAGCGGCAGCCGGCACAGCGCCGGGGCGCCCAGGACGGCGGCGAGGATGCACAGCGCCGCGCCGCCCAGCCCGACGAGCCCGACCTGCTCGTCGATCTGGTCGGTGACGGCGGCCCAGCCGTAGACGGCGATCCCGGGCGCGGCCAGGACCGCGCCGGCGAGCGTGCGCCGGCGGATACCCCTGGGCGGCGGGGCGGCGCCGCCGCGGAGGGCGGCCACCGGGGGCGTCCGGGCCGCCCGGCTGGCCGCGGCCAGGGCCGACAGCGCCGTCACGGCCACCGCGACGGCCAACGGCGCCAGCAGCGCCGGCCAC
>DASUPQ010000117.1 GCA_036280995.1 Actinomycetota bacterium
CATCGAGCCCGCGGCGCTCCGCCTCCTCGACGAGCCACGCGCGCAGCTCGTTCTCGGGTGCCGTCCATGGCTGGCGGAAGTAGCCGTTCGTCCGCGCCGACCGCCCGACCGGCGCCAGCTCGGCCCACATCCGCTCGAAGCTCACCCTTCTGCCATCGGCACCCGGATGCCGCGCTCCTCGGCCACGTCGGCGGCCAGGTCGTAGCCGGCGTCGACGTGCCGGAGAACGCCCGTGCCGGGGTCGTTGCGGAGCACCCGTGCGAGCTTGCGGGCCGCCAGCTCGGTGCCGTCGGCGACGCTGACCTGACCGGCGTGGATGGACCGGCCGATGCCGACCCCGCCGCCGTGGTGGACGCTCACCCAGGAGGCACCCGAGGCCGTGTTGAGCAGGGCGTTCAGGATCGGCCAGTCGGCGATGGCGTCGGAGCCGTCGGCCATGGCCTCGGTCTCCCGGTAGGGGCTGGCCACCGACCCGGAGTCGAGGTGGTCGCGGCCGATCACGATCGGGGCCTGGACCTCGCCCCGCGCGACCAGCTCGTTGAAGGCCAGCCCGGCCTGGTGGCGCTCGCCGTAGCCGAGCCAGCAGATCCGCGCCGGCAGCCCCTGGAAGCGGACCCGCTCGGCGGCCATGCTCAGCCAGCGGCGCAGATGCTCGTCGTCGCCGAACAGCTCCAGCACGGCCCGGTCGGTGCGGACGATGTCGGCCGGGTCGCCGGACAGGGCGGCCCAGCGGAACGGCCCCTTGCCCTCGCAGAACAGCGGCCGGATGTAGGCGGGCACGAACCCCGGGTAGGCGAAGGCGTCCCCGAACCCGGCCGCCCGGGCCTCGCCGCGCAGGTTGTTGCCGTAGTCGAACACCTCGGCCCCGGCCCGCTGGAAGCCGACCATGGCCTCGCAGTGGCGGGCCATCGACTCCCGGGCCTGCTTGACGTAGCCGGTCGGGTCCCCGGCCCGGGCCGCGGGGGCGTCGCCGGGGTCGATCCCGGAGGGGACGTAGCCGCCGAGAGGGTCGTGGGCCGAGGTCTGGTCGGTGACCACGTCGGGCCGGAAGCCGGCCGCCAGCAGCTCGGGGAAGACGTCGGCGGCGTTGCCGACCAGCCCGACCGACACCGCCCGGCCCTCGGCGGCGGCCTGCTCGACCCGGGCGATCGCGTCGGCCAGGTCGTCGGCCCGCTCGTCCAGGTAGGCGGTGTCGAGGCGGCGGGCCAGGCGCTCGGGGTCGACCTCGACGCACAGGGCGACCCCCTCGTTCATGGTCACGGCCAGCGGCTGGGCGCCGCCCATGCCGCCAAGCCCGCCGGTGAGCACGACCTTGCCGCGGAGGCTGTCCCAGCCGTTGACCTGGGCGACGGCGGCGAAGGTCTCGTAGGTGCCCTGGAGGATGCCCTGGGTGCCGATGTAGATCCACGACCCGGCCGTCATCTGCCCGTACATGGTCAGCCCGGCCGCCTCCAGCTCGCGGAACCGGTCCCAGCTGGCCCACTCGGGGACCAGCAGCGAGTTGGCGAGCAGCACCCGGGGAGCGAAGCTGTGGGTCCGGAACACCCCGACCGGCTTGCCCGACTGGATCAGCAGGGTCTCGTCGTCGCCGAGCCGGCGCAGGGTGGCCACGATCCGGTCGAAGGCCGCCCAGTCGCGGGCCGCCCGGCCGGTGCCGCCGTACACGACCAGGTCGTCGGGCCGCTCGGCGACCTCGGGGTCGAGGTTGTTGCAGAGCATCCGCAGGGCGCCCTCCTGCTGCCAGCCCCGGCAGGAGAGCCCGGGGCCCCGCGGGGCGCGCACCACCCGTGCACCGTCCATGCGATCGGCTCCTTCCCGGCCGGGTCACCCGAGGGGCCCGGCCACCTCCTCGGCGGCGGCGACCAGGGTGCCGTCGGCCACCAGGCGCTCCAGCGCGGCCAGGTCGGGGGCCAGGTAGCGGTCCTCGTCGAGGGCCGGGACCCGCTCGCGGACCCGGTCCAGAACGGCCGCCACCGCCGCCCCCGGGCGCAGCGGGGCGCGCAGGTCGATCGCCTGGGCGGCGCACAGGGCCTCGATGGCCAGGGCGCGGCGGACGTTGCCGATCACCCGGCGCAGCTTCAGCCCGGCCGTCCAGCCCATGGAGACGTGGTCCTCCTGGTTGCCCGAGGTCGGGATCGAGTCCACCGAGGCCGGGTGGGCCAGCACCTTGCAGTCCGCGACCAGGGCGGCCGCCGTGTACTGGGTCAGCATCAGGCCCGAGTTGAGGCCCGGGTCGCGGGCCAGGAACGGGGGCAGGTCGTGGTTGAGGGCGGGGTCGAGCAGCCGGTCGACCCGGCGCTCGGCGATGTCGGCCAGCTCGGCCAGGGCGATGGCCAGGAAGTCGAGCACGAAGGCGAGCGGCTCGCCGTGGAAGTTGCCGACGGAGATGACCTCGTCGGTCTCGGCGAACACCACCGGGTTGTCGGTGACCGAGCCCAGCTCCCGCTCGACCACCTGGCGGGCGAAGGCGACCACGTCCCGGCAGGCCCCGTGGACCTGGGGGGCGCAGCGCAGCGAGTAGGCGTCCTGGATGGCGTGGTCGGAGTGGCGGTGGCTCTTCAGGATGGGCGACCCGGCCAGCATGGTCCGGAGGTTGGCCGCGCTGGCCACCTGGCCGGGATGGGGGCGCAGCTCGTGCAGCCGGGCCTGGAAGGGCCGGTCGGTGCCGAGCAGCCCCTCGATCGACATGGCACAGGCCACGTCGGCCATGGCGGCCAGGGCCTCGGCGTCGGCCACGGCCAGGCAGGCCAGGGCGAGCATCCCCTCGGTGCCGTTGACCAGCGACAGGCCCTCCTTGAAGGACAGTCGCAGCGGGGCCAGCCCGGCCAGGCGCAGCCCCTCGGCGGCGGGGACGCGGCGGCCGTCGACCATGACCTCGCCCTCGCCGAGGAGCGGCAGGGCCAGGTGGGCGAGCTGGGCCAGGTCGCCGGAGGCGCCGACCGACCCGTGTTCGGGGATGACCGGCGTGACCCCGGCGGCGAGCAGGGCGACCAGCGCCTCCACCACCGCCGGCCGCACCCCCGAGAACCCCTGGGTGAGGGTGCGGGCCCGCAGCAGCTGCATGCCCCTGACCACCTCGACGTCGAGTGGGTCGCCGGTGGCGGTGGCGTGCGACAGGACGATCCGGCGCTGCAGCTCCTCCAGGTCGGCGGGGTCGACGGCGGTGTTGGCGAGCAGGCCGAACCCGGTGGAGACGCCGTAGACCCGCCGGCCCTCGGCCACCGCCCGCTCGACCACGTTCCGGGCCGCGGCCATCCGCTTGCGGCCCTCCTCGCCCAGCTCCACCGGGACCTGGCCGCGGGCCACGGCCACCACCTCGGCGACCTGCAGCGGCCCGCCGGTCAGGACCACCCGCCCCGGTGGCCCGCCCTCCTCGCCTCGTCGCGTCATGCCCGCATCGTAGGTCGGCCCCGGACGCGCCGTCACGCCTCCGTGATAGTTCTGGACCCGGATTGCCCAGGCGACCATCCGGGTATCCAGGGAAGACACGACGAAGCTTGCCTAGGTAGCCGCCGTAGCCAGCCGGCGGATACCAGATCGGTATGCGGAAGTTGCCCGCGAAGGGATGCAAGATCGTCTGAGTTAGGCCATGCTGGTGGGGCGTCCCGGCGTCGACCGGGGGGAGCAAGGAGACGACGACTATGGGCACCGACGACAGCGGCACCGCCACCCCGACCCTGCAGCGCGAGGTCTGCGACAAGTGCGGCTCGCGCATGGAGCTGGAGAGCTCGGCCTACGGGTTCGAGCGCTGGAAGTGCCCGAAGTGCCAGCAGATCGTCGGTATCGACCGCGACCCCGAGGTCGGCAGCCGCTTCCAGATCGCCCGCGGCCAGCCCTGGAACTACTCCCCGGACGCCTTCAAGAACTGACGATCGCCCAGCGGGCAGGTTGATCCCGGGTCGTCAGAGGCCACCGAGCCCTGGGATGTACAGGAATATCAGCAGCGACCACAGGGCGTGCGACACCAGGCTGGGCACGATGCTCCCCGTGACCTGCCGCTGCCTCGTCCACACGGCGCCGCAGATCAGGGCGGCCAGGGGCAGGACCAGGCTGCCCGACAGGCCGACGAACAGCGCGTACAGCACGGTGGTGGCGACCAGCGGCCGCCATCCCGGCCCGTAGCGCCTGGTCAGGCGGGCGAACACCGCCCCTCGCCAGAGCACCTCCTCGCTCGGCGAGGTCGCGAACACGATCACCAGGGCGGCGGCCGCGCCCGGGGCGGTCGTCCGGGTCAGGTCGACGACCTCCTGGATGCGGGGCCACAGCGGGGTCTCCTGGACCACCAGCGCCCCGGCGCAGAAGCACAGGTAGAGGGCGACGCCCGAGATCAGGCCCATGACGACCAGCCGCCTGGTCGGCCGCAGCCGGGTGCGGAGGTACGGGTGCCAGGCCGCCCACCAGGAGAAGGCCGAGAAGGCCAGCATGGCCGACCAGAACGGCACCACCTGGAAGTAGAAGGCGGCCGGGTAGACCACGGCCATGGCGACCAGGGCGGCCGGCAGCGCCCAGGCCGGCCGGGCCCCGCCGTCGGGACCGGGTCGCCGTGGCACCCAGCCCGGCCGGTTCGGCGCCTCCGGGGGCGGGTGGTCGCTCGGGTGGTGCACGAGCTTCGGCATAGCGGCAGCATAGGCGGGCCCCGGCCACACCGCCCCTCGAGGCCGCGGCCGGGGCCGCTGCTACCATCTGCCCGCCGTCCCAGAGAGCTGTGAGGATCAGCGCGTGCCCGAGACCGTCATTCACCTGGTCCGTCACGGGCAGGTGGAGAATCCCCGCCGGGTGCTCTACGGCCGGCTGCCCGGCTACCACCTGTCGAGCCGCGGCCAGGCCCAGGCCGACCTGCTGGCCGGCCACTTCGCCGGCGCGCCGGTGGCGGCGGTCGTGGCCAGCCCCCTGGAGCGGGCCCAGCAGACGGCCGCCCCGATCGCCGCCGCCCACGGCCTCGAGGTCCGCACCGACCTGCGCCTCATCGAGACGAGCAACATCTTCGAGGGGGTCGCCGGGAACGTCGCCTGGTACATCGTCCGCCACCCCAGGCTGTGGTGGAAGCTGCGCGACCTGCGCGCCCCCTCCTGGGGCGAGCGCAACGTCGACATGGTCGAGCGGGTCCACGCCGTGGTCGACGCCGTCCGGGAGGAGTTCGCCGGCCGCCAGGTCGTGCTCGTCTCCCACCAGGCCCCGATCTGGGTGGCCAGGCTGGCCTTCGAGCGCCGCCGCCTCACCCACTGGCCCGGCTTCCGCCGCTGCACGCTGGCCAGCGTGACCACCCTCACCTTCGACGGCGACCAGCTGACCGGCGTCAGCTATACCGAGCCGGCCGCGTCGGCCCTCCTGGGCCCTGCCGCCGGCGCCACCGGGACGCCGCGGCCCGGCCCCGAGGACGGCCTACGGCCCGAGCGGGAAGCGCAGTAGGGCGCCCAGGCCCTCGCCGGGGGCATGGCGCGACCGGTCGTCCGCCTCCAGCACGCGCACGCCGGCGCCGGTCCCCAGGGCGGCCCGGACGGCCACGTCGACCAGCCGGCCCTCCACCGGGCCGGGCACGCCGAGCCCGGCCAGGGCGTCGCGGTCGGCGCCGACGTCGGTCGGGGCCGGCCCGAACCAGGCCGTCCGCTCGTCGTCGAGGAACAGGCCGGTGAGCAGCAGCGTCTCGACCTGGCCGCGGCCGAGGGCGGCCAGGGTCGCGGCGGCGCCCTCGACCGCCCGGTTGCCGGCCCCGGCGGCGGCCTGGCCCAGCTCCTCGGCGAACCGGTCAAGGAGCGCCCGGTTGTCGGCCTCGACGGTGGCCGCGACCAGCTTGTCGGCCTCGGCGAAGACCGCCTCCAGGGAGCCGTGCTCGCCCCCGACCACCGTGAGCAGCTCCCGCACCCGCTTGGGCGCCTGCTCCTGGAGGAGCTGGAGGGCGCGGACGTCCCCGGCGGCGGCCACGAACCTGGGCCGTACCTGGTCGACCAGCCGGGTCAGGGCGTCGGCCACCTCCTGGGCGTTGGACTCCCAGATGGCCTCGGCCCGGTGGTGGAACCGAGGCTGCGACCACCCGCCGGCCTGCGGCTTGTGGAGGTGGGGGGTGACCCGCCCGGAGACCCGCTCGGTCCTGGCCACGTCCTCGGCGACCCGGGCCGCCATGTCGGCCCCGGTCCGGTCGGTCAGCACGGCGACGTGCGCGACCGCCGCCTGCCCGGCCTCCAGCAGCGGGAGCACGTCCGGCAGGGCGCCGTGGCGCAGCAGCGTCTCGCGGGGCGGCGGGTCCGGGAGGTTGGCCGAGTAGCGCGGGCCGTCGACGGCGGCGATCACGGCCAGGGTCGCTCCGGCCATGTGGCTCCCCTCGACCAGCGGGTCGATCGCGGCGACGGTCCTCTCGGGGACCCCGGCGGCCAGCATGGCCCCGCGAAGGTTCTTCCAGCGCAGGGCGATCCGGTCGGCGGCCTGCTCGACGTCGCCCTCGGTGTGCATGTACACGGAGGTGAACGGCCCGTCGGCCTGGAACACCTGGGCGATCTCGGCCTGGTGCATGGTCCTCCTCAGCTCGATCGGTTCAGGTCGGGGTTCGCCCGCCGCCGGCGGGGGCATCGGGGCTCGGGGCGCCGGCCCACGCCGCCTGGAGGAGCGTCCTGACCTCCTCGTCGCTGGTCTGGGGGAACGACCGGTAGGAGTAGCCGACCGCCCGGAACGGGCGCGGGGTGGTGGCGCAGATCACCTCGTCGGCCTCCTCCGCCAGGCGCTGGCAGGTGGAGGCGGGCGCGGTCGGGACCGCGACCACCACCCGGGCCGGGCCCAGGCGGCGGACGGCGGCCACCGCCGCCCGCATGGTCGAGCCGGTGGCCAGGCCGTCGTCGACCAGGATCACGACCCGGCCGCCGAGGGCGGGCGGGGGCCGGCCCTCCCGGTAGCTGCGCTCGCGCCTGGCCAGCTCGCGGCCTTCCGCCTCGGCCGCCCGGCGCAGGTCGGCCTCGCCGAGCCCGAGGCGGCCGGCCACCTGCTCGTTGACCACCTCGACTCCGCCGGAGGCGATCGCCCCCATGGCCAGCTCCTCGTGCCCGGGGACGCCCAGCTTGCGCACCACGAACACGTCCAGCGGCGCCCCCAGCGCCCGCGCGACCCGGGCCGCCACCGGGACCCCGCCCCTGGGCAGGGCCAGCACCGTCAGGTCGTCGCGGCCGGCGTAGTGGCCGAGCTGGCCGGCCAGGACGTCACCGGCCTCGGCCCGGTCGCGGAACACCGTCCTCGCCATGGGGCCCGCTCCGCCGCGTCCTCAGCGCGGCGCGTCGTCCTCGTCGAAGGGGACCGGCATGGCCTGCTCCAGGGCGTCCCCCTCCGGCACCTCGAGGTCGATCTCGGGAGGCGGCTCGTGGGCCTCACGCTCCAGCAGCGGCTGGCGCTGCTCCTGGGCGTCGGCCTCGGGCACGGCGTCGGTCATCGATCGTCCTCCTCGTCACGAGCGGCGGCTTCGGCAGGGCATACCCCAATCACGCGTTGCCCCACCCTATCGCCGTCGGCCATCCCAGGGGAGGCTCCCGCCGCCCTGGAGCGGTCAGGCCGAGGGCGGTTCGGGGTCGCCCTCGGCCTGCTCCTTGTCGTCGGCCGCCTCGGCCTGCGGCGAGGCCGCCCCGGCGGCGCTGGTCGGCTCGCTGTCCTGGTCCTGGCGGGGCTCGTCGGGTCCCTGGCTCATCGGTCCTCCCGTTCTCGCGGCTCCCCCGTGCGGCGGTGATGTCCCCGGCGCCGGCCGCGGAAACCGGATCAGCCCTTCAGCACCCCGGCCGGGCGCAGGCGGGCCACCACCCGGGACAGCCCGACCTGCTCGCAGGTCTCGACCACGGCGGTGGCGTCCTTGTAGGCGTACGGCGCCTCCTCGCTGAGCAGCTTCCAGTTCCCCGCGGCCAGGGCCAGCCCCTCGGCCTCGAGCTTGCGGCGCAGGTCGGGGCCGGACATGAGCTTCCTGGCCCGGGTCCGGCTCATCGACCGCCCGGCCCCGTGGCAGGTGGAGGCGAACGAACGGGCCTCGGCCCGCTCGTCGCCGGCCAGCACGTAGGAGAACGTGCCCATGCTGCCCGGGTTGATGACCGGCTGGCCGACCTCCCGGTAGCGGCCGGGCAGGTCGGGATGGCCGGGGCCGAGCGCCCTGGTCGCCCCCTTGCGGTGGACGCAGAGGGTGCGGCGGCGCCCGTCCACCTCGTGCTCCTCGAGCTTGGCCAGGTTGTGGCTCACGTCGTAGACGAGGTCCATGCCCAGGTCGGCGACCGGCCGGCCCAGCACCTCGGCGAAGGCCCGGCGCGCCCCGTCGGCGAGCACGTGCCGGTTGGCCAGGGCGAAGTTGCCGGCGGCGCCCATCGCCCCCAGGTAGGCCGCCGCCTCCGGCCGGTCGACGGGCAGGCACGACAGCTGGCGGTCGGGGACGCGGATGCCGAGGGCCGGAGCCAGGCGGTCGATCACCTTGAGGTGGTCGGTGCAGGTCTGGTGGCCGATGCCGCGCGACCCGGTGTGGAGCATCACGCAGACCTGCCCGGTCTCCAGGCCCATCGCGGCCGCCGCGGCGGCGTCGCGGACCTGGTCGACGACCTGGACCTCGAGGAAGTGGTTGCCGCCGCCGAGGCTGCCGAGCTGCGGGGCCCCGCGCGCGTAGGCGCGGTCGGACACCTGGGCCGGGTCGGCGTCGGGCACGGTGCCGCCGTCCTCGCAGGCGGCCGCGTCCTCCTCCACCCCGATCCCCTTGGCCAGCGGGTGGCGCACCCCCTCGACCAGGACCCGGTCCACCCCGCCCCGGTCGAGCGGCAGCAGCCCGGCGCCGCCCGGGCCTCGGGGGATGCGCCTGGCCAGGGTGTGGACGAGCTCGCCGATCCGGTCCCGGACGTCCCGGTCCCAGTCGAGGTCGCTGCGGAGCAGGCGCACGCCGCAGCCGATGTCGAAGCCGACCCCGCCAGGCGAGACGACCCCGCCGGCGGCGACGTCGGTGGCCGCCACCCCGCCGATCGGGAACCCGTAGCCCCGGTGGATGTCGGGCATGGCGTAGGAGGCCCCGACGATCCCGGGCAAGGTGGCCACGTTGGCCACCTGTTCCACCGCCCGGTCCTCCACCGCCCGGGCGAACAGCTCGTCGTTGGCGAACACGATCCCGGGCACGCGCATGCCCTCCACGTACCCGACCGGGATCTCCCAGACCGACGGCTCCAGCCGGCGCGGCTCAGACATCGAGGTACACCTCGGCCAGCCAGCCGCCTCCCGGGTCGGGCTCGACCCGCAGCCGGTGATAGGTGACCGCCTTCACGAAGGTCCCGTCCGCCCCCGCCCCACCCCCGCCCGGCCCCGCTCCACCCTCGTCGGGCACCGCCCCGCCCCCGCCCAGCGTGACCGACCCGGCCGCGGTGCCGTCCTCCACCCGCTCGACCCGCACCCCGGCCACCACCGCCTCCCGCACCTCCCGCAGCCACAGGACCTCGTTCAGCCAGTCGACCAGCAGCCCGCCCGGGTCGGGCGCCGCCACCTCGACCGGCACCACCTCGATGGGTCGGGCCTCGGTGGCGCCCTCCGGCCGGAGGGCGCCCAGGACCTCGGCCAGGCCCTCGGTGGCGTGCTCGAACACCTCCTCGAGGGTGGCCCCGCGGGCCCGGATCCCGACGTCGGCGGTGTGCTCCAGCAGCTCGAACCCGCCGGCCTGGCCAGGCTCGCCCGGATCGGCTCGGCCCTGGGCCACGTCTCCGGCCCGGGTCAGAAGCGGTGCTCGACCGTGCCGCCGAGGGCGGCCCAGACGTCCTGGACGTTCTCGTAGACGCGACCCGCGGGGAGGGCCTGGAGGCGCTCCGTCACCTCGGCCGTGGCGTTGTTGCGCTCGGCGTCGGCCAGCAGGGCCTCCCGGTCGGCCGGGAACGCGCTGGGGGTGAGGAACCGGGCGATGTCGCCCCGGGCCTCGGCGTCGTCCAGGTCGAGGGACGCGGCCGTGGCCCGCCCCCCGGCCAGGCGGGCGTCCGGGGTCGGCTGTCCGTCGCCCGGGCCCTCCTGCTCGCGGTGCTCCTCGACCCGGCTCTCGACCGGTGCGCCCTGCTGCAGCGAGCGGGTCTCGTGGTCCAGCTCGTCGTCGAGCCGGGGGCTGTGCTTGTCGCTTCCTCGCTCCAAGATGTCCGCTCCTCCGGTCGCTACTGCTTCTTGCCGATGGCCTCGGCCAGCTCGGCCTTGCTCATGCGGGAACGGCCCTTGACCCCGAGCTTCTTGGCCCGCTCGTACAGCTCCTCCTTGGTGTTCCCGACGGCGTCGACGCCGGTGTACGTCCTGCCCGCGCCCTTGCGGGCCGCCTTGCCGCGCCTGGCCGCCTGCGGGTCGGACGGGCCCTTCCGCTTCTTGGGCTCCCAGTGGTCGCCCTTCTTCTCGAACGAGTGCTTCACGGCCGAGAAGGCGGTGCGGTGGGCCCGCTCCCCCTCCCCGTAGGTCTCGACCGCCGAGTCGTGGGCCTTGCGGTAGGTGCGCTTCGCCTTGGCCGGGGACCGCTGCAAGGTGCCCGGCAGGTCCTTGTCATCGTTCTTCGGCATGGCCGCCTCCTGATGGTGGATCGGCCAGGTTGCTACCCCACCCGGCGCGGCCGTAAGCCCCCCAACCTTCTAGTTCAAGGTCAGGGTGACCCTCAGGTGGCCGTGCCGAACCCCCGAATGTGCCCGCCCTGCTCGCTCCGCTGCTACTCACCCTCCCCCGGTGTGAGGAGGGCCAGCAGCTCGTCCCCGTAGCGGTCCAGCTTGCTGGGGCCGATGCCCTCGACGGCGAGCAGCTCGCCGCGGCTGCGGGGCTGCCGTTCGGTGAGGGCGGCCAGGGTGCGGTCGTTGAAGACCACATAGGCGGGCACCCCGTCGGCCTCGGCCCGCTTGCGCCGCCAGGCCCGCAGCTGCTCGGCCAGCTGGCCCTCGGCCCGCACGCTGGGCCGGCCCGTCCGGGTCATCCCGCTGGCCACCGCCCGCGGCCGGACCCGCCCCGATCCCGGCGGCACCAGGTCGTCGAGGAAGCGCGAGGGCTTGCGGGACTGCTCCCGCCCCGACGGCCCGGCCCTCCGGGCCGCCCACGACAGCCACAGGTGCACCCGGGCCCGGGTCAGCCCCACATACAGCAGCCGCCGCTCCTCGGCCACCTCGGCCGGCGTGCTGGCCTGCCGGATCGGCAGCACCCCCTCCTCGACCGCCGGCAGCAGGACGGCGTCGAACTCCAGCCCCTTGGCCCGGTGGTAGGTGAGCAGGTTGACCCCGCCCCCGGTCCCCTCGGCCTCCTGGGCCGCCCGCCGCCCGACCTCCTCCAGGAACTCCGCCAGCCCGGCCCCGGAGTCCCCGTCGGGGTCGGCGCCGGCACCGGGCCCGGGACCCGGGGGCCGGGATGCCTCCAGGCGCTCGGCGATGCCGAGGAGGGTGACCAGGCTGGCGTGACGCTGGCGGGCCTCCTCGCCGTCGGGCTCCTCGTCGCGGCGGAACCCGAAGCGCTCGAACCAGATCGCCTCCAGGGCGTCGACCAGCCCGCCGCCGGCCGATCGGGCCGTGCGCGAGCGGAGCACGCCGATGGCCCGCAGCACCTCGGTCCGGCGGAAGAACAGCTCGCCCCGGACCTGGTAGCGGATGCCGACCGCGGCCAGCGCCTCCTCCAGCGGCGGGATCTGGGCGTTGGTCCGCACCAGCACGGCGACCTCGTCGGTGTCGACCCCGGCCCTGGTCAGGCGGCCGACCTCGGCGACCACGGCCTCGGCCTCCCGCTCGGCGTTCTCGAAGGCGGCCACGGTCGGCTCCGGGCCCGGGGGCCGGGTCGCGACCAGCCGCTTGCCCCGGCCCGGCCCGCGACCCGGGGTGGCGGCCAGCAGCCGGTTGGCCAGGGCCAGGACCTCGGGGCTGGAGCGGTAGTTGTCCTCCAGCCGGACCACCCTGGCCTCGGGGAACCGGCGGGTGAAGCCGGTCAGGTACTCGGAGGTGGCCCCGGTGAAGGTGTAGATGGTCTGGTCCTCGTCGCCGACCACGGCCAGGTCGCGCCGCTCCCCCAGCCACGCCTCGAGCAGGGCCTGCTGCAGCGGGTTGGTGTCCTGGTACTCGTCGACCGAGAACCAGCGGTACTGGCCACGGAACTCTGTGGCCACGTCCTCGCGGGTCTCGAACCCCTCCAGCATGCGGACCAGCATGTCCTCGAAGTCGATCCGCCCGGCCCGCTCCTTGGCCCGCTCGTAGCGCCGGAACACCCCCGCGAACAGGTCGCCGGGGATGGGCGGGGTCCGGCCCATGGCCTCGGCGGCCTCCTGGTAGGTGGAGGGGTCGAGGCGCCGCGCCTTGGCCCATTCCAGCTCGTCGGCCAGGTCCTTGATGGCGGTGAACTTGTAGCCGCCGGGGAGGCTGCGCTGGAGCGGGGCCAGCAGCGGCGCCTTGGAGTCGAGCACCTCGGGCAGCCGGCTGTCGGACAGCCGCCCCCAGAAGTAGCGGAGCTGGCGGAAGGCGGCGGCGTGGAAGGTCTGGGCCTGGACCCCGGGGAACCCGAGGGCGGCCAGCCGCTCGCGCATCTCGTTGGCCGCCTTGTCGGTGAAGGTGACCACCAGCACGTGCCCCGGATGGACGGCCCCGGTGGCGATCGCGTAGGCGACCCGCCGCGAGATCACCCGCGTCTTGCCCGTCCCCGCCCCGGCCAGGATGCACAACGGCCCGACGGTCGTGGAGACCGCCTCCCGTTGCGCCGGGTTCAGGTCATGGGTCAGGAACTTGGGGTGCACGGTCGGGAGAGTCTGCCACACCCCCCCGACGGTTCCAGCCCGCCATCCACAGATCAGGGGAGCCAGCCGGGCAGCGGGTCGTGGTCGGCGGTGCGGTGGGCGACCCGGACCGCCTTGCCGAGCTCGACCCGGGGGATGGTCCCGCCGGGCAGGACCCGGACCTCGGTGGTCAGCCCGAGGCGCTCCTCCAGCGCGGCCGCCACCTCGGCGGCCACCCGGTCGCGCTCGGCCTCCTCGGTCTCGGCGCAGATCGTCCAGCCGGCGGCCAGCTCGCAGGCCACCACCAGCCGGGGCATGGTCTGGGTGCGGTCGACGACCAGCAGGTAGTGGGGGGCGACGGCCCGCTCGGCGACCAGCACCGCCTCGACCTCGCTGGGATAGACGTTGACCCCCCGGACGACCAGCATGTCGTCCTTGCGCCCGGTCACCTTGGACATCCGGGCCAGCGTCCGGCCGCACGCGCAGGGGGACGGGTCGAGGGCGGCGATGTCGCCGGTGCGGTAGCGCAGCAGCGGCATGGCCTCCTTGGTCAGGGTGGTGAAGACCAGCTCGCCCCGCTCCCCCGGCCCCAGCGGGCGCCCCGAGTCCGGGTCGACGACCTCGACCAGGAAGTGGTCCTCGTTGACGTGGAGGCCGGCCTGGGCCTCGACGCACTCGCAGGCCACGCCGGGGCCGATGATCTCCGAGAGGCCGTAGATGTCGAGGGCCTTCAGCGGCAGCAGCGCCTCGAGCTGGCCGCGCATGGCCTCGCTCCAGGGCTCGGCCCCGAAGATCCCGGCCCGCAGCGACACGTCGGCGCGGCCCACGCCCGCCTCGCCCAGCGCCTCCCCCAGCCGGGCCGCGTAGGAGGGGGTGCAGCAGAGGACCTCGGGCCGGAGGTCGCGCAGCAGCGTGACCTGGCGCTGGGTCTGGCCGCCGGAGACCGGCACCAGCGTGCAGCCCATCAGCTCGGCCCCGGCGTGCATGCCCAGGCCACCGGTGAACAGCCCGTATCCGTAGGCGTTGTGGACCAGGGTCCCAGGGCCGGCGCCGGCGCAGCCGAGGGCGCGGGCGCAGACCTCGGCCCAGATGGCGAGGTCGGCGCGGGAGTAGGCGACCAGGGTGGGGCGGCCGCCGGTGCCCGAGGAGCCGTGGACGCGGAGGACCTGGGAGCGGGGGACGGCCAGCAGGCCCCAGGGGTAGCCGTCCCACAGGTCCTGCTTGGTGGTGAACGGCAGGTCGGCCAGCCCGTCCAGGCCGACCCGGGCGCCGGGCCCGAGCCCGGCCCCGCCCAGCCGCTCCCGGTACAGGGGGCTCCGCTCGGCCAGCCGCCCGACCAGGTCGTCCAGGCGCCTGGCCTGGAGCTCCGACCGTTCGTCGGCCGACATCCGCTCGGCCCCTTGGTCCCAGATGGTGTCCATGTTCACCGATCGACCTCCCGGCCAGCTACGGCCCTGCCCGGAGCGATCCTATCCGGCCGGGCCCCGCCCGACTGTCCGCGCGCTCCGGGGGTATCGTGATGGGGCGGCGGGGCGACCCGCCACCGACGACCCGGCAACGGCGCTGGGCGGGACCGCCCCTGCCCGGCGTCACCGTGAGCGCAGGAGGGCGATGTGGGCGTCTTCGACAGGATGGCCGAGCACGGCCACGAACAGGTGGTGTTCTGCTACGACCGGCAGACGGGGATGCGGGCGATCATCGCCATCCACGACACCGCCCTCGGCCCGGCCCGCGGCGGCACCCGGTACCGGGCGTACGCCTCCGAGGAGGACGCGCTCGAGGACGCCCTGCGGCTCTCCAAGGGCATGACCTACAAGTTCGCCTTCACCGACATGCCCCGTGGCGGCGGCAAGGCGGTGCTCCTCAAGCAGGACGGCACCGCCGACAAGCGGGTGCTGCTGCGCTCCTTCGGGCGGTTCGTGCAGCTGCTCGCCGGCCGCTACGGCACCGGCCCCGACCTGGGCACCTCGGCCCAGGAGATGGTCGACATCGCCCGCGAGACCGACTACGTGTGGGCGATCGACCAGCGGTTCGGGGGCACCGGCGACTCGACCCCGCTGACCGCGCGGGGGGTGTACGCCGGGATCGGCGCCGCCCTCGACGAGGTGTTCGGGACCCCCGACGTGGCCGGCCGCAGGATCGCCGTGCAGGGGCTCGGCGGGGTCGGCGGGCAGCTGGCCGAGCTGCTGGTGGCCAACGGGGCGGTGGTGACCGGCTCCGACCTCGACCCGGGCCGGGCCAAGGAGCTGGCCGACCGGCTCGACATCACCGTCGAGGACCCCGACGCCCTCTACGACGTCGACTGCGACGTGTTCAGCCCCAACGCCGTCGGCGGGGTGCTGAACGAGCACACCATCGCCCGGCTCCGCTGCCGGATCGTGGCCGGCGGGGCCAACAACCAGCTCGCCACCGCCGCCGACGGCCGCCGGCTGCTGGAGCGGGGGATCCTGTACGCGCCCGACTACGTGATCAACTCGGCCGCGCCGTACGCGGTGATCGGGGCCGGCGAGCTGCGCTACTCGCCCGAGCGGCTGGACGTGTCGGTGCAGGGCGTGGCCGAGGCGCTGCGGCTCATCTTCCGCCGGGCCCGGGCCGAGGGGGCGCCCACCGCCGAGGTCGCCGACCGGATCGCCGAGGAGCGGATCGCCTCCGCGGCCCACCTGCGCGCCATGAGCCCCGGGACCGGGGCCGTACCCCGGGCCTGATCGGCGGAACCCTGGCAAACTGCGCGTACCGGCTCAGCGAGGAGACGCGCATGGACGACCACTCGGGGCGCATCACGATCATCGCCTCCTCGACCATGGTCCATCACCGCGTCCGGTGCATGATCTGCGACCGCCCGGTCGACCACCGCGTGGTGTTCATGACCAACGACGCCCGGGTCCTCCACGCCGGCTGCGTCCCCGACCATGTCAAGGTCCCCATCCCCGTCCTGCTCCAGGCCATCCGCCGCCTCGAGCGCATGGTCGAGCGCGCCCGCAGTTCAGGCAATCCCCCCAACCATATCGATACCTGACGAACGGGTTGAACACCAGCTCGCCGTGCCCCGAGAGCCGGTCGCCGGGGAGGGGGGTGAGCAGCCCTCTGCCATGACGGAACCGCTTCCAGGCCAGCCACAACCGGGCCGAGGACAACGTCGGCTGCGCGACGTCTCCAACGGCAGCGCCACCGGCAACCAGTTCCTGGACAACCGCTGCCGGAGCTCCCAGCCGGAGGTCTGTGCGACTGACCCGGGGCCGCCTCAGCCCGACGGCTCGCCGTTGTCGCGGGAGGCGATGAACTCCACGACGTGGCGCACCGCCTCGTCCAGGGGGACGAAGTTGCGCTGCTGGCCGTTGCGGTAGCGGAACGACACGCTGCCCTGGGCGACGTCCTTCTCCCCGGCCAGGAGCATGAACGGGACCTTGGCCTTCTGGGCCTCGCGGATCTTGCGCTGCATGCGGTCGTCGGAGGCGTAGACCTCCACCCGCACGCCCTCGGCCCGCAGGCGCTCGGCCAGCGCCTCGAGGTAGGGCAGCTGGTCGCCCGAGATCGGGATGGCCGCCACCTGGACCGGGGCCAGCCAGGCGGGGAAGGCGCCGGCGTAGTGCTCGACCAGGATGCCGAAGAACCGTTCGATCGACCCGAACAGGGCCCGGTGGATCATGATCGGCCGCTGCCTGGAGCCGTCGGAGGCCTGGTACTCGAGCTCGAACCGCTGGGGCAGCTGGAAGTCGACCTGGATGGTGGACAGCTGCCAGGTCCGGCCGATGGCGTCGCGCCCCTGGACCGAGATCTTGGGCCCGTAGAAGGCCGCCCCGCCCTCGTCCAGCACGTAGTCCAGCCCCTCGGCGACCATGGCCCGGTGCAGCGCCTCGGTGGCGTCGGCCCATTCCTGCTCCGAGCCGACGAACTTCTCCTTCTCGGCGTCGCGGGTCGACAGCTCCAGGTAGAAGTCGCTGAGCCCGAAGTCGGCGAGCAGGTCGAGCACGAAGCGGAGCAGCTTCCGGAGCTCACCCTCGAGCTGCTCCGGGGTGCAGAAGATGTGGGCGTCGTCCATGGTCAGGCCGCGGACGCGGGTCAGGCCGTGCAGCACCCCGGACTTCTCGTAGCGGTAGACGGTGCCGAACTCGAACAGCGGCATCGGCAGCTCGCGGTAGCTGCGGCCCCGTGACCGGTAGATGAGGATGTGGAAGGGGCAGTTCATCGGCTTGAGGTAGTACCGCCTGCCCTCGTCCTCCAGCGGCGGGTACATGTGCTCGGCGTACCACCCGAGGTGCCCGGAGATGTCGAACAAGGTCTCCTTGGTGATGTGCGGCGAGTTGACGTACAGGTACCCGGCCTCCTCGTGCCGCTGGCGCGAGTACTCCTCCATCACCCGGCGGACGATGCTGCCCTTGGGATGGAACACGGCCAGGCCGGCGCCGATCTCGTCCGGGAACGAGAACAGGTCGAGCTCGACCCCGAGCCGGCGATGATCCCGCTTCTCGACCTCCTCCAGCATGCGGAGGTGCGCGGCCAGGGCGTCCCTGGACTCCCAGGCGGTGCCGTAGATCCGCTGGAGCTGCGGGTTCTGCTCGCTGCCGCGCCAGTAGGCACCCGCCGAGCGCAGCAGCTTGAAGGCCGGGATGGCCCGGGTCGAGGGGACGTGGGGGCCGCGGCACAGGTCGCGCCAGCGGCGCTCGCCGGACTTGGGATCGAGGTTGTCGTAGATGGTGAGCGGGCCGTCCCCCACCTCGACGGCCTCCTCGTCGCTGGCCCGGCTCCGCTGGTCGATGATCTGGAGCTTGTACGGCTCGTCGGCCAGCTCGGCGCGGGCCTCGTCGTCGGAGACGACCCGGCGGGCGAAGCGCTGGCCCTCCTTGACGATCTGCCGCATGCGCTGCTCGATCCGGTCCAGGTCGGCGGGGTGGAACGGCTGGGCCACGTCGAAGTCGTAGTAGAAGCCGTGCTCGATCGGCGGCCCGATGCCCAGCCTCGCCTCCGGGAACAGGTCCTGGACGGCCTGGGCGAGCACGTGCGCGGTCGAGTGCCGCATGATCATCCGGCCGTCGTCGCTGTCCAGGGCCACCGGCTCGACCACGTCGCCCTCCTCGACGACGTGGGCCAGGTCCCTGAGCACCCCGTTGACCCGGGCCGCGACCACGACCTTGTCCCCGTCGAACAGGCCGCCGGCGGTCGTGCCCGCATCCACCGCCCGCTCGTCCCGACCGACGTGGACGGCGATGCGCAGGTCGGACATCTCAGCTCCTGGTCACGACGGGAATGGTCGGGTCCGAATGCTAGCGAGCCGCGGCATCCGGCCGCCATGGACTTACCCCAGCCTCCCGGCCTTCCTTGCCTTACCCGAACACACGTTCTAGTGTGAGCCCGTGCAGACCTTCACCGACCTGCGGGGCCAGGCCCGGCCGCCCACCGACCTCCCCCTCTTCGACGCCCCGGCGACGGTGCGCACCTTCGACAGCCCCGAGTTCCGCGACCTCACCTTCTACGAGGTCGAAGCCAAGTCCATCCTCAACCGGGTCCCCGCGGCCAGCGGCATGCCGTTCGAGTGGACCATCAATGTGTATCGCGGCTGTTCTCACGCATGTAGTTACTGCGTATTTGGTGACACCCCTATTCTAATGGCTGATGGGAGAACGAGACCGCTGGCAGAAATCCAAGCTGGAGACGCGATATATGGTACTATTCGCGAAGGCTGGTTCCGCCGCTATGTCATCACGCACGTCCTCGACCACTGGTCCACCATCAAACCTGCGTATCAGATCACGCTAGAAGACGGAACACAGCTGATCACCAGCGGTGATCACCGATTGCTTACAGACCGCGGATGGAAATATGTAACCGGCCTGAAACCAGGTCCCGGACAACGACACTATCTGACAACCAAGAGCAAACTGATGGGAACCGGTGGTTTCGCTTCGCCGCCTAAGGGCGGGCCAGAGTATCGGCGGGGCTACCTCTGTGGCATGATTCATGGCGACGGACACGTCAGCTCTCGCATGTACAAGCCACCGAATGAGGACCTCAGGCGGGTCGATGTGTTCCGGCTCGGTCTGACGGATGTCGAGGCATTGCAAAGAACCCGCACGTATCTAGCCGAGTTCGGGATATCCACACACGAGTATGTTTTTCAGCGGTCGTCAACCAACCGGAAGCAACTGAACGGACTGGCAAGTAATGGGCCATCGAACATAGCTGCGATCAGGGAGACCATCACCGTTCCTTGTGTTCCCTCAATGGAATGGCGGAAAGGCTTTTTAGCTGGCATCTTCGACGCCGAAGGGTCCTATAGCGGCGCGGCCGTGCGGATCTCAAACACCGACCATGCCATTCTTGACCTCATCACCTCGAGCTTAGGCCACCTTGGCTTCCTATTCACTCGAAGGACAGTCGAGCGTGACGCATCGAGAAGGCCTATTACGAATGTTCGATTGCTAGGTGGAGTGCGGGAGCACCTGCGCTTCTTCCACACCGTCGACCCGGCGATCACTCGCAAGCGGACGATCGAGGGCGCTGCAGTCAAGCACAGCGCTCCTCTCCGGGTGGCCTCCATTGAGCCCCTGAGAATGGATCTCCCCCTATACGACATGACGACAGGTACCGGCGATTACATCTCCAATGGCACAATCTCCCACAACTGCTTCGCCCGACCCAGCCACACCTACCTGGGCTTCGACGCCGGGCGGGACTTCGAGCGCAAGATCGTGGTCAAGGTGAACGCGCCGGAGGTCCTGCGGCGGGAGCTGCGGAGGAAGAGCTGGCGCGGGGCCCATGTGGCGATGGGGACCAACACCGATCCCTACCAGCGGTGTGAGGGGCGGTACCGGCTGACCCGGGGGGTGCTGGAGGCGCTGCGGGACTACGCCAACCCGTGCTCGGTGCTGACCAAGTCGCCGCTGCTGCTGCGGGACCTGGACCTGTTCGTGGAGCTGGCCGAGACGGCCGGGTTCTCGGCCAACCTGTCCATCGGCACCCTGGACGAGGAGGTCTGGCGGCGCAGCGAGCCGGGGACGCCGCATCCCAAGGCGCGCATGGCCGCGGTCAAGCGGCTGGTCGCGGCCGGGATCCCCTGCGGGATCCTGATGGCGCCGATCCTGCCCGGGATCTCGGACTCGCCCGAGCAGCTGAAGGCGGTCGTCCGGGCGGCCGCCGACGCCGGGGCCAGCCACCTCACCCCGATCACCCTGCACCTTCGCCCGGGCGTGAAGGAGGAGGTCATGCCCTGGCTCGAGGAGGCCTACCCGGAGCTGGTGGCCGGCTACCGCCGCCTGTACCGCGGCTCCAACGCCCCCAAGGCGGTTTGCGAGGAGATCGGCAACCGGGTCCGGGCCGAGAAGCGCCGCCACCGGGCCTTCTCCTCCCCCACCACCTCGACCACCGCCCGCCGCCTCCCCGACCCCACCCCGACCGGCCACCCACCGCCCGACCCCGAGCCGGCGACCCAGCTCTCCCTGACCCTCGGCTGAGCCTCTGGGCCAGGCGGGCCCGGCTCGGGCGGGCGGCGGCGGGCGAGGCGGAATTGCGTTGCGAGGGTCGCTCAGGCGTTGGAGGATGGTGGGCTGTTGCTCCGCATCCCGCTGCCGCATCCACGAGTCCCGCTTCCGCGTCCCCAACCCACGCCGCAACCTGCCCCGACCCACCGCTGTGCCCTCCCCGACCAGTCGCCTGGTGGTGACCCTCGCGTGAGTCGAACGCTGGAGCCGTTGCCCGACGACGAGCTGGTCGCCGAGCGGGAGATGCTGGAGTACGCCCGCCGGTGCCTGGCGGCGATGCGGCGGCGGACGCGGTCGTTGCCGGCCGCCGGGGCCGACGCGTACGCGGCCGAGTCGGTGGAGTGGCGGCTGCGGCAGCGGGTGGCCGCGCTGACCGACGACGGGCGGACCGGGCTGTTCTTCGGGCGGCTGGACTACGACGCCGGCGCCGACCCGCCGGAGGCGCGGTTCTACGTGGGGCGCCGGCACGTCAGCGACGCCGAGGGCGACCCGGTGGTGATCGACTGGCGGGCCGGGCTCGCCCATCCCTTCTACCGGGCCAGCCCGGCCCACCGCTTCGGGGTCCGGCTCCGGCGCAGGTTCGGGTACCGGGGCGGGACCCTGACCTCGATCCAGGACGAGGTCCTCGACCTGCTGGACGAGGCCGAGGCCAGGGCCGCGGCCGACCGGGTCCTGGTGGCCGAGATCGAGCGGCCTCGCATCGGGCCGATGCGCGACATCGTCGCCACCATCCAGCCCGAGCAGGACGACCTGATCCGGGCGCCGCTGGCCGAGACGATCTGCATCCAGGGCGGGCCCGGCACCGGCAAGACCGCGGTCGGCCTGCACCGGGCCGCGTTCCTGCTCTACGAGCACCGGGAGCGGCTGGCCCGGGACGGGGTGCTGGTGGTCGGGCCGGGGCCCGCCTACCTGGCCTTCATCCGCGACGTGCTGCCGGGCCTTGGCGAGGTCGACGTCGCCCAGCGCTCGGTCGAGGACCTGGTCGCCGAGGTCACGGTGACCGGGACCGACAGCCCGGAGGTGGCGGCGGTCAAGGCCGACCCGCGGATGGCGGCGGTCATCCGGCGGGCCGCGTTCCTCCAGGTGCGGCCGCCGGCGCTGCCTCTCGAGGTCCGCTGGGGGCATCGGGTGGTCCGCCTCCCGGCCAGGATGCTGCGCCAGCGGGTGGACGAGCTGGTCGCCGGGGACCTTCGCTACCAGGTCGGCCGCGACCACCTGCGGGACTGGCTGGTCGAGCGCTGCCTGCGCCACCTGGAGCACACCGAGGGCGTGAGCGCGCTCGACGACCCGGCCGCGGTCCAGCGCAGCCTCGGCGCCCGCCCCGAGGTCCGGGCCTTCCTGAAGCGGACCTGGCCGGTGGTCGAGCCCGTCCGGCTGGTGTTCCGGCTGCTCACCGAGCGGCCGTTCCTGGCCGAGGCGGCCGGCGGCATGCTCAGCGACCAGGAGCAGGAGATGCTCCTGTGGGCGAGACGGCCGCGGAGCCTCAAGGCCGCGGCCTGGTCGGTGACCGACGCGTTCCTGGTCGACGAGGCCGTCGACGTGGTCGGCGGGACGCGCACCTTCGGCCACGTGGTGGCCGACGAGGCCCAGGACCTGTCGGCGATGCAGCTGCGGGCCATCGGGCGGCGGTGCCGGTTCGGGTCGGCGACGCTGCTCGGCGACCTGGCCCAGCGGACGACGCCGTGGTCGGCCGAGCGCTGGGGGGACGCCGTCGGCCATCTCGGCCAGCGCTCGGTGCGGGTCGAGCACCTGCCACGGGCGTTCCGGGCGCCCAAGGAGGTGCTCGACTTCGCCAACCGCCTGCTGCCCGAGATCGCCTCCGAGCTCCGCCCGGCCCGGTCGGTCCGGAGCGTCCCCGGGTCGCTGCGGGTCCGGGCGGTGGCGCCCGCGGCCGTGCCGGGGGCGTGGCTGCGGGCGCTGGAGGAGGCCCTGGCCGAGGACGGGTCGGTCGGCCTGGTCGTGGCCGACCCGGCCGTGCCGGCCGCCGAAGCCGAGCTGGCGGGCCGCGGCGTCGAGTTCCGGGAGGTGGACCGGTTCGACACCGACACCCGGCTGGCGGTCGTTCCCGCTTCGGCGGTCAAGGGGCTGGAGTTCGACCAGGTCGTGCTCGTGGAGCCGGCCGACATCGCCGACCCCGCGCTCGGGGCGGCCGGTCTGCGGCGGCTCTACACCGCTCTGACCCGGGCCGTCCTCGGGCTGACCGTCGTCCACGCCAAGCCGCTCCCGGCGGCGCTCGGTGCGGCCCCGCCCGCGTAGCCTCCGGCGCCGGCGGCCGGGCCGGTCAGCTCTCCCACTTGTCGGGCAGGAGCACGTTGAGCACGAAGGTCACGATGCTGATCACCAGGGCCCCGAGCAGCGCCGACCAGAACCCGTCGACCTCGAAGGAGAGGTCGAACTGGTCCCCGATCCATGCCGTGAGCAGCAGCATGAGCGCGTTCACGACGAAGGTGAACAGCCCGAGCGTGAGGATGAACAGCGGGATGGAGATCAGCCGCACGATCGGCCGGACGATGGCGTTGACCAGCCCGAAGATGATCGCCACGCCGAGCAGGGTCAGCAGCCGTTCGCTGCTGGTCCCGGGACCGACGGAGATCCCGTCGATCAGCCACGCCGCCACGGCCAGCGCCACCGCCCCGGCCAGGATCCGAACGATGAACCGCACCGGACACCTCCATCCCCGCCACCCGATCCGAGCAGGACAGGGCGACCATACCAAGCGCCCCTCCGACGTGGCGGCACGTGACGCGCCGGGTCCCCACCAAGCTCCCCCCGCCAGGCGGCGCGGACCGCCGGATCCGCTCAGGCGGTCCCGAAGGCGGCGATGCCGGCCCGCCAGGCCGCGTCCAGGTCGGCGTCGGGCGGGAACCGCTGGTCGAGCTCGAGCATGACCATCCCGTGCGCGAACGCCCACAGAGCCCGCGCCCGGGCCCTGCTTCCCGCGGCCCGCAGCAGGGGCGCCGCCGTTCGCTCCTCCAGCCCAGGCGGCAGGTGCTGCCGGGGAAGCGGCCCGTTGTGCATGAGCCGGTACAGATGCGGATGGGCAAGCGCGAACTCCCGGTAGGCCACGGCCAGCGCCGAGAGCGCCTCGTTCCCGCCACCCCGCACCTCGATACCGCCCGACCCACCGGCGTCGGGCGCCCCGGCGACGGCTGTCTCGAACGCGGTGGCGGCATCTTCCATGCCGGTCGCGATGATGGCGGCTTCGAGGGCGGTCTTGTCGGGCAGGTGCTTGTAGAGGGACGGCGCCTGGATTCCCAGTCGCTCGGCCAGGCGGCGCATGGTGAGCGCCCCCGGGCCCTCCTCCTCGAGCAGCCGCCGGCCCTCTGCCACCACCTCCCGAGCCCGCACCGATCGCGCCACCCCGGGGCCGGACGGGCCCGGTCTGGCGGGCGCCGCAGGACGGCCGGTCCCGGCGGGCCCCGAACCCGCCCCTGTCGGCTGGCTCACTGGGTCGGGGTGTGGGCCGGCTGCTCGGCCCGGGCCTTGAGGGCCTGGTTCATCTGGTTGAACGACGCCAGGGTGGGCTTGGCGATCAGCTTCAGCACGAGGGGGGCGAGCAGGCCGCGGAACTCCTCGTGCTGGGTGAGGCGGGTCCGGCCCGGGCCGGCGGGGTGGAGGGTGAAGGTGTGCTCGCCGTCGAACAGGCCGGGGACGAGCAGGCGGCCGAGCCAGCGGAGGCGGTGGGCGGGGTCGGCCTCGAGGACCTCGGGGCGGATGGTGGTCGGGCGGCGGCCGGAGAGGCGCATGTGGAGCTCGAGGCGGGTGCCGGGGACCGGCTGACCGGCGGCCTGGACGATGAACGGGTTCCAGTCGTGGTAGGTGGCGAAGTCGGTGAGGACCTCCCAGGCGCGATCCGGGGTGGCCTCGATCTCGATCTCGGCGTGGAGCTGCTTGGCCATCGTTCTCCTCCAGAAGGCTAACGTTGTTAGCCATCGTAGGCTAACAGCGTTAGCCTGTCAAGCGCGAGCGCTGCGGATGACGGTCCGAGCAGGCGATACCGGCCCAAAGGGGTGAGGGCATGCGTCGATACCTCGTCGTGGCGAACCAGACCCTGGGGGGCGAGGAGCTCATGGCCAAGCTGGCCGAGTGCACGAGCGCCGGGCCGTGCCGCTTCTACCTGGTGGTGCCCGTGACCAACACCGAGGCCTCCGACCGGTGGTTCACGGGCGGCCTGGAGGGCGTGCTGCCGGGCGCCTACAAGATCGCCCGGACCCTGGCCGGCGGGCGCCTGCAGCACGAGCTCGAGCGGCTCCGGGAGGCCGGCGTCGAGGCCGACGGCGAGGTGGTCGAGCCGACGCCGCTGGAGGCGATCCGCAAGATCGCCAACCGGGAGGAAGTCGACGAGGTCATCGTCTCCACCCTGCCGCGGCGGCTCTCGCGGTGGATGGCGATGGACCTCCCCCACCGCATCCGGCGCACCACCTCGCTCCCCGTCACCCACATCAGGGGTCCGGCCGGCCCGTCGCTCTAGCCGCCCGGCCGTCAGTTGGCCGGGGTCGAGGCCAGCGAGACCTCCTCTCCGGCGGCGACCAGGGCCGAGCCGATCACGGTGGCGGCGCGAGGGCCGAGGCGGAGGCCGGCGCCGGGGTGCGGCGGCGGCGGGCGGATGTCGGCAACGCCGAGGGCGACCAAGGGGTCGAGGAAGGCGGCGGCCACGGCCCGGGGCAGCCAGTCGTCCAGGTCGAGCTCGAGACCGTTGGCCACGGTCTCGACCAGGCCTTGGAGGCCGACCTCGACCCCGGCGGGCAGGCCGAGCAGCAGGCGCAGGACCCACAGGCGGCCGCCGACGAGGGCCTCGACCCCGGGGCCGCCGTGCAGGAAGACCGGCCACGGCACCCGGTGGCACCAGGCGGCGTAGACGAGGCCGGCTCGCAGGGTCTCGTCGATCTGGGCCCAGGCGTGGCGCAGGCTGGTCGCCTCCAGCCGGTCGCCCCGGACCCGCAGCAGGCCGACCCCCTCGGCCACGGCCCGCAGCAGCTCGACCGCGTCCCGCCGGGCCAGGGCCGCCCCCCGGGCCGACGGGCCCGGGACCGCGCCCGGCCCGGCGGCCGGACCCGGCCCGGCACCCCGGGGGGCGGCCCGGCCCTCGACCCCGGGCGTGCGGATGCCGGTGGCGCGGGCGGCGACCCGGGCCTCGGCGGCGGCGAGGCGGCCGCCGGGGAGGAGCGCGAGACCGTGGCGGTCGGCGGCGAGCTCGACCAGGGCGTCGACGCGGGCCAGCAGGCCACGGTCGGAAGAGCTGGAGGACGGCACGGCGGTTCCTTTCGGTGCGGCGGGCGGAGCGGCCGCAGCCTGCCACCCCGTCCCGCCGACCAGAAGGGGGGTCCGGCAATCTGTGGACAGCGCCGTCAGCCCCGAACCCGGGACGCCCCCGGCGCGGCCGGTGCGGCCTCGGCCGCTGTGGCCGCCTCGGCCAGGAGGCGGACCGCCTCGGAGATGCGGCGCTCGGGCAGCCGGGCGAAGCCCAGCACCAGGGCCGGGGGGCCGCCGTGCTCGACCCGGAGGGGCGCGACCCCCTCGACGGCCACGCCACGGTCGGCGGCGGCCTTGACGACGGCGGCTTCGTCGAGACCGCCGGGCAGCTCGACGTACAGCTGGATGCCGGCGGCCACGCCGTGGGCCACGGCGCCGGGCAGCCAGCGCTCCAGGGCGCCGGCCAGGGCGTCGCGGCGGGTGCGGTAGCGGCGCCGCAGCTGACGCAGATGGCGGTCGTAGGGGCCGCCGGCGATGAGGCGGACCAGGGCGTGCTGGTCGATCACGGGCGAGCCGAGGTCGCTCAGGGCACGGGCGCGCCGCACGGTCCCGGCCAGCGCCGGGGGCGCGACCAGCCAGCCCAGCCGCAGGCCAGGGGCGAGGGACTTGCTGACCGAACCGAGCAGCACGACCCGCCGCGGACAGAGACCCTGCAGGCACCCGACCGGGTTGCGGTCGTAGCGGAACTCGGCGTCGTAGTCGTCCTCGAGCACGAACCCGTCCACCTCGTCGGCCCAGGCGATCAGCTCCGCCCGCCGGCGCGGCGACAGGACGACCCCGGTCGGGTACTGGTGGGCCGGGGTGACCACGACGGCCCGGGCGGAGCTGCGGCGGAGCGCGGCGACGTCGATCCCCTCGCCGTCGACCGGGATGGGCACGAGGACGGCGCCGGCATCCTCGAGGAGCTCGTAGGTGCGCGCGCTGTGCGGGTCCTCGACGGCCAGGGGGACGGGACCCGCCCTGGCCAGGGCGCCGACGGCCAGGTGCAGGCCCTGGGCGACCCCGTTGACCACGACGAGCTGCCCGGCGGAGACGGCGGCGGCGCGCACGCGGCGGAGGTAGGCGGCCAGCTCCGCCCGGAGCTGGGGGACGCCGGCGGGATCGCCGTAGCCCAGCGCCTCGTGCGGCAGCTCGGCCATGACCTGGCGGACCGCCGCCAGCCAGGCCCGGCGCGGGAACGCGGCCAGGTCCGGCGTGCCGACCGTCAGGTCGTACAAGGGGCGCGGTGGTGACGGGGCGGGGGACGCGCCGCCGTCGGGAGACGCCGCCGCTCCGACGGCCGCGACCCGGGTGCCCGAGCCCTGCCGTGACACCAGGAAGCCCTCGGCGGCCAGCTGCTGGTAGGCCTCGACGACGACCCCGCGGCTGGTCCCCAGGTCCCGGGCGAGCTCGCGGCTGGCCGGCAGCCGGACGCCCGGGGCCAGCCGTCCCGAGCGGACGGCCGTGCGCAGCTCGCCGGCGACCTGGTCCGCGAGGTCGCCGGCGGCCCGGTCGATCTGGAGCTGGAGATCCGGCAAATGGACCACTATCTGTAGTGATGATTGGACTCCTAGATTAGACCAATCTGGCGTTAGGGTGTCCGGCGTGAGCAACCTGGTTCGGGGATCGGTCGGCGCCGCGACGGCGATGTTCTCGGTCGGGACCCTCGCCGCCATCTCCGTGGTGATCAACCGCTACCCGCTCTACGGCGGCCAGGCCCTCCGCTACAGCCTGGCCGCCCTGATCCTGCTGGCCGTGGCCCGCCGCATGGGCCTGGGCTTCGTCCGGCCGGCCCGGCGTGAGCTGCTCCTGCTCCTGGCCCTGGCGACCACCGGGCTGGTGGTGTTCAACGTCTGCGTCATCCAGGCCTCCCGGCACGCCAGCGCGACCCTGGTCGGCACCGTCATCGGGACCGTGCCGGTGATCCTGGCGCTGGTGGGGCCGCTCCTGGCCGGGTCCCGCCCGTCCGGGCGCGTGCTCCTCGCCGCGCTCGTGGTCGTCGCCGGCGCCACCATCGCCACCGGGCTCGGCAGCGGGAGCCTCGCCGGGCTGCTGTACGCCATCGGCGCCCTGGTCTGCGAGGCGTGCTTCTCCCTGCTCGCCATGCCGCTCCTGCCCAGGCTCGGGCCCATCCGGGTGTCCGCCTACAGCCAGGTCATCGCCGTCCCCATGCTCATGGTCCTCGGGGCCGCCGCCGACGGGACGGGGATGCTGCGCGCACCCGGCGCGGCCGAGGCGGCGGCGCTGCTCTACCTGAGCACGGTGGTCAGCGCCGGCGCCTTCTTCCTCTGGTACGACGCGCTGCCCAGGCTCGGCGCCGACCGGGCCGGGCTGTTCGCCGGCGTCCTGCCGCTGGGCGCGATCGTGACCTCGGTCCTGCTCGGCCTGGGCGCTCCGACGGCGGCGGAGGTCGGCGGCGCGGCCCTGGTCGTCGCGGGACTCGCCACCGGCCTGGCGCCCCGCCGGTCACGGTTCCCGGGGGCCGCGACGGCCGCGGCGGGTCAGCGGCGGAACGCCTCGGGGGCGTAGCTCCAGGGCTGGCCGAGGGCGACCTGGAAACGGCCGCCGACCTGCGGGTCGCGGTCGATGCCGACGACCTGGCGGCAGCCGGGGCAGGCCCAGCGGGTGAGTCTCCCGGCCATCGTCGGCGGCGACGGTCACGCCCGCGTACGCCGCCGAACCGATCGGGTGAACCGCTAGATTGGGCCCATGGGCGGCGGCCGGGCAGCCGGTGGCGGCCGTCGTCCTCGGGGTCGCCGGGGTGGCGACCTCCCTGCTCAACGAGGCCCAGGAGCGCCAGGCGGGCCCCGGGGACCTCCAGCGACGGCGCCGCTAGGCCCTACCGGCCACCGCGAACAGCTCCCAGTCGCCGTCGACGCCCTTGAGCCTGTGGGTGCCGCGGTCGGCCAGGGCGCGGTCGGAGCCGGCGACCAGGTCGCGCACGGTGCGGGAGACGAGGAGCTCACCAGGGCCGGCCTCGGCCAGGATGCGGGCGGTGATGTGGACCGCGATCCCGCCGACGTCGTCGCCGCGCAGCTCGACCTCGCCGGCGTGCAGCCCGGCCCGGATGGCGACGTCGATGTCGCCGAGCTGCTCGCGCAGGGCGACGGCGCAGTCGATGGCCCGCCCCGGGCCGTCGAAGGTGGCCAGGAGCCCGTCCCCGGTCGACTTCACGACCCGGCCGCCCCACGCCTCGACCAGGCGGCCGCCCAGGTCGTCGTGGACTCCGAGCAGCTCCCGCCAGCGGCGGTCGCCAAGCTCGGCGGCCCGTTCGGTCGAGGCCACGATGTCGGTGAACAGCACCGTGGCCAGCACCCGGGTGGCCGGGACGGTCCCCCGCACCCCGGTCAGGAACTCCTCGATGGGACCGAGGCTCGCCTCCGGCTCCTCCCACGTCAGGGGGCCGTCGGAGCCGGGCAGCTCGACCAGCCGGGCGTCGGGGATGTGCTCGGCCAGGTAGCGGCCGTGCTCGATCGGGAGCAGCGGGAAGTCCCGGCGGTGCAGCACCAGCGTCGGCGCCTGGACCAGCGGGAGCAGCGGGCGGACGTCCACCTCGAACAGGGCCCGCAGCATGACGTGGACCGTCCTGGGGCTGGCGATCGAGCGCTGCAGCCTGGCCACCCAGCGGCGGAACCGCTCGTCGCCGGCGCGGCTGGGGATGGCGGTGGCGATCGGCTCGGCCGTCCCCCAGGTGTCCTCGACCCGGGAGATGATGGTGTCGGCCCGCTCCGGCGGGATCCCGATCGGGTAGTCGTCGGCGGCGACGTAGCGGGCGCTGGCGTTGCCGAGGACCAGGGCGGTGGTCCGCTCGGGGTGGGTGGCGGCGAAGAACAGCGCCATCGGGCTGGCCTCAGCCGTCGTGGCCATGAGCGCGGCCCGCCGCGACCCGGCGGCGTCCATGACCGCGGCCACCTCGTCGGCGTAGGCCTCCCAGGGCGGCGGCAGGTCCTCGGGCAGGGGGTCGGAGGCGCCGGTGCCGCGGCGGTCGAAGATGATCAGCCGCGAGAACGACGCCAGCCGGCGCAGGTACAGGGCGAGCCCCGGGTCCTCCCACTGGAGATCGACGTGCCCGAAGGCGCCCATCGTCAGCACCAGGTCGGGTCCGTCCCCGAGCACCTGGTAGGCGACCCGGTCGTCGCCCAGCGGCGCGTATGTCGTCTCGGGCTGCACGCCCCTCCAAGCCTCGTGGACCGTCGCAGGATTCTACTAAGGTGGCACCACCGTGCCCGTCTGGATCTGCGCCACCTGCGCCAACCAGTACCCCGAGGCGGCGTCGCCGCCCGGGGTCTGCGTCATCTGCGCCGACGAGCGCCAGTGGGTGCCGGCGTCCGGGCAGCGCTGGACCACGGCCGCGGAGCTGGCCGCGGCCGGGCACCGGGGCGACGTCCGCGAGGTCGAGCCGGGGCTGCTCGGGATCGGCGTCGACCCGCCGGTCGCCATCGGCCAGCGGGCCCTGCTGGTCCGGACGGCCGAGGGGAACCTGCTCTGGGACCCGCCCGGCCACCTCGACGAGGTGGCGGTGGCGGCGGTCAGGGAGGCCGGCGGGCTGCGGGCGGTCGCGGCCAGCCACCCCCACTTCCACGGGACGATCGCCGACTGGAGCGAGGCCTTCGACGCCGAGGTGCTGGTCTGCGAACCCGACCTGGGCTGGTTGACCCGCCCGCCCCGGCGGCCGCCGGTGACCTGGTCCGGGTCGCGGGAGGTCCTGCCCGGCGTCACCCTGGTCCAGTGCGGCGGGCACTTCGCCGGCAGCTCGGTGGTCCATTGGGCCGGCGGCGCGGGCGGGGCCGGGGTGCTGCTCAGCGGCGACACCATCTTCGTGACCCCCGGTGAGGACCGGGTCACCTTCGTGCGCAGCGCCCCCAACCGGCTGCCCCTGCCCGAGCGGGCCGTCCGCGCCGTGGTCGAGGCGGTCCGGCCGTACGCCTACGACCGCATCTACGGCGGCTGGTGGAAGCCGGTGCTGCGCCGCGACGCCAAGGCCGTGGTCGGGCGCTCGGCCGAGCGGTACATCCAGTGGCTGCGCGGCGAGGTGCCCGAGGACCGATGACCCCCCGCGCCTGGCTGCTGTTCGGCTGCGTCTCGGTCGTCTGGGGGGTGCCGTACTTCTTCATCAAGGTCGCCGTCGACGAGGGCGTGCCGCCGGCGTTCGTGGCCTGGTTGCGGGTGGCCCTCGGGGCGGCGGTCCTGCTGCCGCTGGCCTGGCGGCGGGGGGCGCTGCGCGGCCTGGGTGGCCGCTGGGCGGCGATCGCCGCCTACACCCTGTGCGAGGTCGCCGTGCCGTTCCTGTTGATCGCCCTCGGCGAGCGGCATGTCTCCTCGTCGCTGACCGCGATCCTGATCGCCTCCATGCCGCTGATGGTGGCGCTGCTGTCGGTGTGGTTCTCCCCCGACGACCGGCCGACCGGGCGGCGGCTGGCCGGGCTGCTCATCGGCTTCGGCGGGGTGGTCGCCCTGCTCGGGGTGGACGTGGCCGGCCGGCCCGGCGAGCTGCTGGGCGCCCTGCTCATCCTGGTCGCCACCCTGGGGTACGCGACCGCGCCGATGATCGTCAACCGCCGGCTGGCCGACCTCGACCCGCTGGGGCCGATCGCGGCCAGCCTGGCCCTGGCCGTGGTGCTGCTGGCCCCGGCGGTGGCGGTGTCGCCGCCGGACGGGTGGCCGTCCCCGGCGGCGGCCGGGTCGCTGGCCGTGCTCGGGATCGTCTGCACCGCGCTCGGGCTGGTGCTGTTCTTCCGGCTGATCGTCGAGGCCGGGCCGAGCCGGGCCGCGGTCATCACCTACGTCAACCCGCTGGTCGCGGTCGTCCTGGGCGTGCTCGTCCTGGACGAGCGGCTCGGGGTCATGTCGCTGGCCGGGCTGCTGGCCATCCTGGGCGGCTCCTGGCTGGCCACCGGGCCGTCGCGCCGCCGGGAGCCGGCCCTGGAGACGGACCGACCCCCGGCGCGGTGACTGGCCGGGGGTCGGCTGGTGGCTGGGCCCGGGGAGCCCCCGGGGGACCGCCGGGTGGTCTCCCGGTCAGTCTGGGGCTGGCCGGGCGGCTCATCGCGCCAGCAGCGCCTGGACCAGGACCCGCCACTCCCGACGGGCGAGGGCCTGGCCGGCCTCGGTGGCCCGCCGGGCACGCCGGACCCGCTGGTGCCGCGCCCGGTCGGCGTCGGCCCGGAGCTCGGCGACCCGGTCGGCGGCCAGCTGCTCCTTCATGTAGACGTGCATGTCGTGTTCACCTCCCCACGGGGTGCGGGCTGCGCATGTCAGCAGGCCTCGGCCTGGGCGACCGGCAGGTCGGCCGGGAGCGGGGGCAGCGGGTGCTTCCGGGGACGTCCCCGGGAACGCTTGTACGGCACGGGTCGTCCGTCGACGAACACCTCCCCACCCCAGACGCCCCAGGGCTCGCCGCGCTCCTTGGCGCCCTCGAGGCACCGGGTCCGCAGCGGGCAGGGCCGGCAGAGCTGCTTGGCCAGCTCGAGCTCACGGGGTGACTCGGAGAAGTAGAGGTCGGGTCCCGCCTGGACGCATGGCAGCGCTCGCCCGGGCGGGAACAGCTCCAGGGTCTGCATGGTCAGGTCGCTCCTTGGTCGTCATCGTTGACGGGCGGCGGTCGGTGTCGGATGCGGGCAATGCAAAAGGCCGTGGGGTTCGCCCACGGCCTTCGCGGTTTCGGAGGGACCTGGAGGTCTGCTCCTGGGAGGATCCGTCAGGTAGGTACCTCCCGTCCCACCGCGAAGGCCTGGCCGCCGCCCTGGCCGCCGAAGGCGGCCGTGACAGCCGAGGCGTTCCGGCCGAGGTGCTGCAGCTCGGTGCCGATCGTGGCCGGCTCCGGGCACACGTCACCCTTGGGCCCCTTGAGGGCCGCCCACGGGGTGATGCGCTTCCGGTCGATCACAATGGGACACCTCCTCGGCCGACACTGGTCCCTGGAGACCCGGCCAGCACTCGACGGATGCTCCGTCTCGTGCCCGCCCACCCTGGCAGACCCAAAATGACGGGTCAACCCATTTTCTGGAAGTTTCTCAGAGCACCCGGATGCGGTGCCGACGGGACCAGACCCCCGGGATCAGATCAGTAGACCGGGACGCTGGGGTCCACGGTCTTGGCCCAGGCGGTGATGCCGCCGCCCAGGTGCCGGGCCGTGGAGAACCCGGACTGCTTGAGCAGGGCCAGGGCCTCGGCCGAGCGGACCCCGCTCTTGCAGTAGAGGACCACCGGCTCGGTCTGGGGCAGCTCGGCCAGGTGGTCGGGCAGGGTGTCGAGCGGGATCAGGGTCGCCCCGGGGAGGCGGTTGATCTGCCACTCGGCCGGCTCGCGGACGTCCACCAGCTTGAGCTGCTGGCCGTCGTCGAGCAGCGCCTTGAGCTGGGCCGGGGTCAGGGTGGCGCCGGCGGCGGCCTGCTGGGCCTCGTCGGAGACGACGCCGCAGAACTCCTCGTAGTCGATCAGCTCGGTGACCGTCGGGTGCTTGCCGCAGACGGCGCACTCGGGGTCCTTGCGGACGGCGATGTCCTTGAAGGACAGCTCCAGGGCGTCGTAGATGAGCAGCCGCCCCACCAGCGGGTCGCCGATGCCGGTGAGCAGCTTGACGGCCTCGTTGGCCTGGACCGAGCCGACGGTGGCGCAGAGCACGCCCAGCACGCCGCCCTCGGCGCAGGAGGGGACCATGCCCGGCGGGGGCGGCTCCGGGTACAGGCAGCGGTAGCAGGGGCCGTGCTCGGCCCAGAACACGCTCGCCTGGCCGTCGAAGCGGTAGATCGAGCCCCACACGTACGGCTTGCCCTCGAGCACGCAGGCGTCGTTGACCAGGTAGCGGGTGGGGAAGTTGTCGGAGCCGTCGATCACCAGGTCGTAGTCGCGGATCAGCTCGCGGGCGTTCTCCGACGAGAGCCGGGTCTCGTGCAGGGTGACCTGCACGTACGGGTTGATCTCGGTGATCTTGTCGCGGGCGCTCTCCAGCTTGGGCCGGCCGATGTCGGAGGTCCCGTGGATGACCTGGCGCTGCAGGTTGGAGGCGTCGACGACGTCGAAGTCGACCAGGCCGAGGTGCCCGACCCCGGCCGCGGCCAGGTACATGGCGTTGGGGGCGCCGAGGCCGCCGGCGCCGATGAGCAGGACGCGGGCGTTCTTGAGCCGCTTCTGCCCGTCCATGGCCACGTCGGGGATGATCAGGTGGCGGGAGTAGCGGGCGATCTCGTCCCGCGACAGCTCGGCCGCCGGTTCAACCAGTGCAGGAAGCGCCATCTTCTGTCCAGATCCTCGTGTTTCGCGTCTCGTTCGCGTCAGATCGCGAAGCCCATGGCCCGCAGGGCCATCTTGCCGTCCTCGGTGAGCCGCTCCGGCCCCCACGGCGGCGACCAGACCCAGTTGATCTCGACCTCCTGGATGTCGTCCAGGCCGATCAGGGCGGCGTTGGTCGCACCCTCGATCATGTCGGTGAGCGGGCAGGCCACCGTGGTCAGGGTCATGTCGAGCCGCACCTTGCGGCCCTCCTCCTCCTGGTCCACGCCGTACACCAGGCCCAGGTCGACCACGTTGACGCCCAGCTCGGGGTCCTCGACCTGCTTCATCGCCTCGAGGATGTCGCTATCGGTGGCCATCTACGCTCTTCCTTCCTCGTCCGTCCCTGCCCGGGCGGCGGCGTCCTTGAACGCCATCCAGCCGAGCAGCGCGCACTTGACCCGCACGGGGTAGCGCGCCACTCCCTTGAACGCGATCCCGTCCCCCAGCAATTCCTCGTCCGGCTCGCCCTCGCCGTGCATCAGCCGCCGGAACGCCTCGGCCTGGGCGAGGGCCTCGCCCAGGGGCCGGCCGGTCACCTGCTCGGTCATGACCGAGGCGGCCGCCTGGGAGATCGAGCAGCCCTTGCCGTCGACGGCCACGGCCGCGACCCGGTCGCCGTCCAGCCGCAGCCCGACCGTCAGCTCGTCCCCGCACACCGGGTTGTAGTGGTGCACCTCCACCTGGGCGTCCTCGAGCCGCCCCGGGTGCCGGGGCTTCTTGTAGTGGTCGAGGATGATCTCCTGGTAGAGGTCGTCGAGGGGCATCTCGTTGTCCTTGCCTGCTAGGCGAAGAAGCGCCTGACCTTGTCGAGGCCGGCGACCAGCGCGTCGACCTCCTCGGTGGTCGAGTAGAGGTAGAACGACGCCCGGGTGGTGGCCTGGACCCCGAGGCGCCGCAGCAGCGGCTTGGCGCAGTGGTGGCCGGCCCGGACCGCGATCCCGTCGGAGTCGAGCACCTGGGCGACGTCGTGGGGGTGGAGGTCGCCGAGGGTGAACGAGACCATGCCGCCGCGGTGCTCGACCTCGGACGGCCCGTAGATCCGGAGCCCGTCGATCTCGCCCAGGCGCTTGAGGGCGTAGCCGGTGACGTCGACCTCGTGGGCCCGGACCCGGTCCATGCCGAGCCCCTGGAGGTAGTCGACGGCCGCCCCCAGCCCGACCGCCTCGGCCACGTTGGGTGTCCCGGCCTCGAACCGCCACGGGATGTCGTTCCAGGTGGCCCGGTCGATGTCGACGTCGCGGATCATCTCGCCCCCGCCGAGGAACGGCTCCATGCTCTCCAGCAGCTCTTCCCGGGCCGCCAGCACCCCGACCCCCATGGGGCCGAGGGCCTTGTGCCCGGTGAACCCGAGGAAGTCGACCCCGAGGGTGTCGAGGCGGACCCCGGCGTGGGGCACGGCCTGGGCGGCGTCGGCCAGGACGAGCGCCCCGGCGGCGTGGGCCCGCTCGGCGATCTCGGCCACCGGGTTGACGGTGCCGAGCACGTTCGACATGGCCGACACGGCGACGATGCGGGTCCGCTCGCCGAGCAGGCCGTCAAGGGCCTCCAGGTCGAGCAGGTAGTCACCGGTGACGGGCACGGCCCGGACCTTGGCCCCGGTCATGCCGGCCACCAGCTGCCAGGGCACCAGGTTGGAGTGGTGCTCCATCTCGGTGACCAGGATCTCGTCGCCCTGGCGGAGGTTCCGCAGGCCCCAGGCGTAGGCGACCAGGTTGATGGCCTCGCTGACGTTCTTGGTGAACACCGTGGCCCGCTCGGAGGCGCCGACGAAGCGCGCCACCTTGCCCCGGGCCTCCTCGAACAGGTGGGTGGCCTCCTCGGCCAGGGTGTGGACGCCCCGGTGCACGTTGGCGTTGTGGCGCCGGTAGTAGGTGTCCATGGCCTCCAGCACCTGCGCCGGCTTCTGGCTGGTGGCGGCCGAGTCCAGATAGACGAGGGCGTGGCCGTTGACCCGGCGCTCCAGGATCGGGAAGTCGCCGCGGACGGCGGCCACGTCCAGCGGCGCGCTCACGGTCGTCATCGGGACCTCCTGGAGGCGGGTCTCAGGTGGCGGGGCTGCCACGCCAGCGCTCGTACCCCTCGGCCTCGAGCTGGTCGGCCAGCTCGGGACCGCCGGACTCCACGACCCGGCCGTCGACCATCACGTGGACCATGTCGGGGGAGATGTAGCGCAGGATGCGGGTGTAGTGGGTGATCAGCAGGACACCGAGCTGGGGGCCGCGGAGGCGGTTGACGCCGTCGGCCACGACCCGCAGGGCGTCCACGTCCAGGCCCGAGTCGGTCTCGTCGAGGATGGCCAGCTCGGGGCGGAGCAGGGCCATCTGGAGGATCTCGTGGCGCTTCTTCTCGCCGCCCGAGAAGCCCTCGTTGAGGCTGCGCTCGGCGAACCGCGGGTCCATGTCGAGCAGGCGCATCTGCTCGCGCAGGTCCTTGGCGAACTCGCGCACCGGGACGTCCTCGCCGCGGACCGAGTTCATGGCCGTGCGCAGGAAGTTGGTCACCGACACCCCCGGCACCTCGACCGGGTACTGCATGGCCAGGAACATCCCCAGCCGGGCCCGCTCGTCAGGGGTGAGGTCGAGCACGTCCTCGCCCTTGAACGTCACCTTGCCGCCGGTCACCCGGTAGCGGGGGTGGCCGGCCAGGGCGTAGGCCAGGGTCGACTTGCCGGAGCCGTTGGGGCCCATCAGGGCGTGGACCTTCCCCGACTCCACGGTCAGGTCGACGCCGCGCAGGATCTGCTTGTCCTCCACGTCGACGTGGAGGTCCTCGATCACCAGGGTCGTGTCAGGCATGGTTCTCCTCGGGATGCATCACAGGTCGTTGGCCAGCTTGGCCCAGTCGTCGGGCAGGTCGACGAGCACGTCCTCGCCCTCGACCCGCACCGGGAAGATCCGCACCGGGCGCACCGCCGGCGGGCTGTCGGGCTCGCCGGTGAGCAGGTCGAAGCGGCTGCCGTGCAGGGCGCACTCGATGGTGGTGTCCTCGACCCAGCCCTCGGACAGCGGGTAGTCCTCGTGGCTGCACACGTCGATCACGGCGTGGACACCGCCGTCGGCGGTGCGGATCAGGGCGACCGCCTCCTCGTCGCCGAGCTCGACCCGGAGCCCCTGGTCGGGTTCGAGCTCCGACAGCCCGGCCAGGCGCACGAACGGCATCACCCGGCCTCCCGGGCCTGAGCCGGCTCCTGGGCCTCCTGGGCGGCCGCGGCCGCGGCCAGCTCGGCCTCCAGGGCGGCCTCCAGGCGGCGCCGGATCTCGGGCACGGTCACCTGGGCCAGGACCTCCTCGAAGAACCCGAACACGACCAGCCGCCGGGCCGTCCGCCGCGGGATGCCCCGCGACTCCAGGTAGAACAGGTGCAGGTCGTCGACCCGGCCGGTGGCGGCCGCGTGGGCCGCCTTGACGTCGGAGTTGAGGATCTCCAGGAACGGGTTGGCCTCGGCGTGGGCGTCGCGGGACAGGACCAGGTTGCGCATGGTCTGGCCGGCGTCGGTGCCGCGGGCCCCGGGGCTGATGATCAGGTTGCCG
>DASUPQ010000118.1 GCA_036280995.1 Actinomycetota bacterium
TGACGAACGGCAACATCCGCCGGGTCCTGCGCGAGGCGGAAGCCGCCGCGGGCTGACCGATGCGCCCCGTGTTCGGGGCTGCCGCGGATCAGGTCGAAGGGCGGCGCTCGAGGAGGAACAGCGTGCGGAGGCTGTCGGCGACGGGAGCCTCGTCGCGGACCGTGAAGTGCTCGGCAATCGCGGCGCGGAATCCGTCGAGCGTGTAGTCGGGGAAGATGTCGCGCCGCGCGGCAAGCAGCTGCTGGGTCATGGGGTCTTCCTTCGGCACGAACTCGACGACCACCCGGCGCCCCGCGTGAGCCAGCAGGTCGGCGATGCGCGGCAGTGGCACGTTGTTGCCGATGGCCAGGTGATGGACCAGGGCGAGGGCCATGACCACGTCGGCCGGGCCGCGCTGGATGAGGGACCGCCGTTCGGCGTGAGCCCAGCCGAGGGCCGGGCTGGGGTTGGCGAGGTCCATGACCAGGGGCAGGATCCCGGCGCGCTGTTCCGGCGAAAGGTTCCGCCACAGCAGCTCGACGACCGCTGCGTCCTGGTCGAAGGCGATGACCTGCCGTCCCGGGCCGGCGGCAAGGTCCGAGTAGGTCCCGACGTTGGCCCCCAGATCCCAGATCACGGTCCCGCCGGCGGCGGCCAGCATGCGTTCGACGATCTCCCGCTTGGACGCCATCCCCGCCGGGCTGTAGCTCGTCTGGTGGCCATAGCTCAGCCAGTGACTGCCCAGCTCGAGGCGGAGCCCCTCGACCGCGCGCCGCAGGCTGTCGAGGAGGGCCTCGTGGCGGGTCTTGTTCATCGGTCGGGCCCGGGCCGGCTTGGCCTGCTGGTCGACGTCCGCCGCCCCGGAGATCTGCGCCTGCTGGGTTCGCCGGTCGGCGGCGGCATGGAGATGGAGGTGGGGCAGCAGACCGCCGAGGCGGGTGCGTCCCGGCAGCAGACCGGCGGCGAGGTCAAGCGGCAGGCCGTCGATGAAGTCGCGGAGCATGAGCCCGCAGCGCACGTCCCGGTGGGCCATCAGGGCCAGGGGGGCCAGGAAGTGCTTGCAGAACTGGCGATAAGCGGGCCATGGGGCGGTCAGGTCCGCCGCCTCGAACGAGAGGCTGTCGATGAGGATCGGCCGGCCGCGGTCGAACTGGACGTTGTACGCCGACGCGTCGCGCAGCCACATCCCGGCGTTCAACGCGCGACGCTGAACCTCCAGCGTCAGCAGGGCGGCCTCCCGGAGCTGGGAGAAGGCCCACTCGTACGGATACGAGATCAGCGTCAGCTCGCGGGGGCGGATGACCACGGCGGCTCCCGGCCTTGGGGCGAGCTCGACCGGTGCCGGCTCGTGCTCGATCATCAGGCCGCGGCCGATGAGATCGGCCGCCAGCCCACCATCCACGAAAGCAGCCCAGTCGCCCGCGCCGGTCGGCTGGATGGCCCGATACAGGATGCCGTCGCGGCGGAAGACGTAGCCGGCGGGGTCTCTGAAGGAGGCGGGATCGACCACTCCCGCGGTGTCCGCCGCGGTCGTCAACCCTGGGTCAACCCGGGCGCCCGCAGGCGCCATCGGTCATCAGCGGTTGGGGGTGTTTGGGCCGTCGGAGGAGGTGACCTCCGAGGTAGCCGGATCGTCTGTCTGTGCGTCGCCGCGCAGTCGGTGCCAGAATCCGCCGATTGTGCGACGGAAGATGAACGGGATCGACAGCAGCGCGGCGAGCAGCGCCTGCAGCAGCAGGCTGGCTGATCCTGGGTCGATGTATGCGATGGGTGGCGTCAACGGTTGCGGTTCCCCGCTACGGGTAGTGTTGCCCGGATGTTAACCCGACAACCGAATGCCGGCGCAATGCGCTGGTGGTACTGGCCATGGCATGCCGTGCTCCTGGGCGCGTATCCGGTCCTGTTCCTGTTTGCCCAGAACCTGGCCGATCAGGTCACCCTCCAGCCACTGTGGGGGCCGTTGTTCGTCTGCATGGCAGGCGCCGCGGGCCTGTTGGTCCTGTTCTATGCGCTGCGCCGCGACTGGGCGCGAGCCGGGCTGATGGCCAGCGTCGTGCTGGCGGTGGTCTTCTCGTTCGGCCACGTCTGGAACTTGCTTTCCGGAGTGCTCGACCAGCGCTGGCTGCTGGCGGCGATCTGGCTGGTGTGGGGTGTCGGGCTGGCCCAGGTGGCCTGGCGCGGTGGCCCGTGGGTGCCCCGCGTCACGCTGATCCTGAACATCGCCGTCTTCGCCCTGGTCCTCTACAACGTGGTGACCATCGGCGGCTACGTGGCGGCCACGCGGCTCTTCCCCACCTCGACCGGAGAGGTCCTCGACCT
>DASUPQ010000119.1 GCA_036280995.1 Actinomycetota bacterium
GTCGGCGTAAAGGCCTTCGACATCGAGGGCAACCTCCTGTTCGCCCATGGCCAGCACGCGGCGCTGGAGCTGGGCGTTGAGGCCATCTTCGCCAAGGTGTGCGACGCCCTGCAAGGCTGACCATCGGCAACCGAAGCCGGAGGAACATGCAGTCGAGGCATCACCTAATGAGCTAACTTGCGTTTCGGCAGCCAAGCACAGCGCATGAGTCCAGCGAATTGCAGAGCAGGCGCTCTTCCAGCTGAGCTGCATCCCCGGGTGACCTGCGGCTGGTCAGCTATTGAACCTTGGCAGCAGCGACCCAGCCTCGGTCGCCGGCGGCCGGGCACCCAGGGCGGTCAGGCGCCGCTGGGCGACCCTCAGCACCTGCTCGCCCTCCGGGCGCCCTAACCGCAGGAGGCAGCGGCCCTGGGCGAGGAGGGCCAGGGCGTGCTCGTGGACGTGGCCGTAGGTGTTCCAGCCCGTGGCGGCTTCGGCGAACAGGTCGGCGGCGCGCTCCGGGTCGCCGGTGGCTTCGGCGAGGACGGCGGTGGCGGTGGTGGCGGTGAGGCGGTACCTGGTGGCGGTGGGCTCGGCCTGGGCGATCAGGGAACGGGCCAGGTCGGGGGCGGGTTCGGCGGTGACCCGGACCATGTCGGCGAGGAACTGGCCGAGGAAGCGGCGGCCGCCGGCCCGGTCGGCGGTGAGCTGGGCGGCCTCGGTGACGAGGGCCACGGCGGCGGGGTGGTCGCCGGTGGCGTGCTCGACCAGGGCGGCGTTGACCAGGGCGGGGACGAGCTGCTGGAGGTCGTCGATCTCCCTGGCCCGGGGGAGGACTCTGGTGGCCAGGTCGCGGGCGGCGATCAGGTGGCCCTGCCATGCGAGGACGAGGGTGACGTAGCGGCGGCAGCCGATGGCCAGGTAGTCGCCGCCGTGGGCCAGGTCCCAGGCGATCGCCTCGTCGGCCAGGGTGACGGCCTCTTCCCAGCGGCCCAGGTCGAGCAGCGGGCCCAGGGTGGAGGCGCGCAGCCACATGGCGGCCTCGCTGAGGCCGCGGCGCTCGGCGAAGTCGACGCCCTCCTCGCAGACCTCCAGGGCCGCCTGCGGACCCTCGACCAGCCAGACCGGCTCGGCCAGGTTGTTGTAGAGCACGGCGGTGTCGTAGCCCGACCCCAGCTCCAGGCCGAGGGCCAGCCCCGCCCGCAGGTCGTCCATCCCGCCGAAGTCGCCCAGGTCGCAGCGGGCCATGCCGCGGGCGTCGAGGGCGCGGGGCCGGATCCGGGGCAGCCCGCCGAGCTCGTCGGCCAGGACCAGGGCCTTGTCGGCCCAGTCGAGGGCCTCGGAGGCGTGGCCGGAGACGACCCGGTCGCCGGCCATGCGGACATACGCCGAGACCAGCTCGGTGCCGGGCGGCTCCCGCTCCAGCAGCTCGATGGCCTCGGTGAGGACGGCGTTGGCCCGGCGGGTGTCGCCCTGGTTCCAGTAGACGGTGGCCAGCCGGCCCAGGGTGGCCCCGAGGACCTGGGTGTCGCCCTGGCGGCGCAGGTCGGCGATGGCCTCCTCGTAGACGGCCACCGCCTCCGGGTAGTCGCCGGACTGGAACGCCGCCCGCCCGGTCCTGACCAGCAGGTGGGGCCGCTCGGGCTCCCTGGGCTGGCCGAGCTCGACGGCCTGGCGGTAGTAGGCGCGGGCCCGGTCGAGGTCGAGGTTGATGGTCCGGTCCCCGGCCAGGACGAGGAAGCGGCGGGTCGGCTCGACCAGCTTGTCGATCTGCTCCTGGGGCTCCCGGGCCGCCCTGGCGTAGGCCAGCGCCTGTCCGTAGTGGTGGGCGACGACCTCGGCCAGGTCCCCGACCCGCTCCCCGGCCACGGCCTCGACCCACTCGGCGACCGCCTGGTGGCGGCGGGCCCGGCCCGCCCTGGGAATCTGGGCGTAGGCCACGTCCCTGACCAGGGCGTGCCAGAACACGTACTCGTCCTGGTGCTGGACCGACGAGGTCCGGGCCCGCTGGACCAGCTGCTTGCGCTCCAGCTCGGCCAGGCCGGCATGGACCGTCTGGTCACCGGCGCGCCCGCCGTCCACCGGGGGGCTGGCCTCAAGCCCCCCGGAGCCCCCGTCGCCGTCCATGGCGGCCACGGCGCCCGGCCAGAAGACCCGGCCGACCACGGCGGCGTTCTGGACCAGCGCCCTGACCTCGGGGGCGAGGGCGTCGAGGCGGGCCGCGATCAGCCCGTGCACGGTCTCGGGGACGGGGATGTCGGGGACGGCCGCGTCCTCGCCGGCGACCATGCCCTGGTCGGCCAGGAGCCGGGCGAACTCCTCGGCGTACAGCGGGTTGCCACCGGCCCGCTCCAGCAGCAAGGCCTGCACCCCGACGGGCAGCGACGTCCTGCCCACCAGGACGGCCACCAGCCGCGCCACCTCCAGGTCGCTCAGCGGCGCCAGCGGGATCCTGGTCGCGGCCGGAGTGCCGCCGCCCCAGCCCGGGCGCCGCTCCAGCAGCTCGGGACGGGCCGTGGCCACGATCAGCAGGGGAAGGTCGCTGGACCGCTCGACCAGATGCTCGAGGAACTCGAGCATGGCCGCGTCGGCCCAGTGGAGGTCCTCCACCACCAGCACCAGCGGGTGTGAGGCGGCCATGGCCTCGACGAAGCGCTGCCAGGCGGCGAACAGCTCGGCCCGCTCGGCCTTGACCGCGTCGGCGTCGGCGATCCCGAGCAGGGGGGCGAGCCGCGCCCGCAGCCACTCGCGCTCCGACGGGTCGGGGAGCAGGTCGGCGATGACCGCCCGGAGCTTGCCCGACACCTCGGCCGGGGGGTCGGACTCGAGGACCCCGGCCTGGGCCTTGACGATCTCGCCCAGCGCCCAGAAGGTGATCCCGTCGCCATAGGGCAGGCAGCGGCCCTGGCGCCAGGTGACCAGCTCGGGCCGGACGTCCACGGCGGCGGCCAGCTCACCCACAAAGCGTGACTTTCCCACTCCGGGCTCGCCCACGACCGTGACCAGCCGTACGGTCCGGTCGGCCAGGGTCTGCTCGAACAGGCCCCTGAGACGCTCCAGCTCGGCCTGGCGGCCGACGAACGGGGTGCCGGCCCGGCGCACGGCCTCGATGCCGGTGCGGCTGCGGGCCCCCTGCAGCTGCCACACCGGCACCGGGTCGGCCTTGCCCTTGACCTGGACCGGCCCGAGCTCCTGGTAGTCGAACAGCCGGCGGGTCGCCCGGAAGGTCACCTCCCCCACCACCACTCCACCCGCCGGGGCCACCCCCTGCAGCCGCGAGGCCGTGTTGACCACGTCCCCGACCACGCCCTCGGTCTGGCGGGCCGGGCCGAAGCGGACCAGGGCCTCGCCGGTGGTGATGCCGATGCGGACGGTCAGGTTGAGCTCCTCGCTGGCCGCCAGCATGGCCAGGGCGCAGCGGACGGCTCGTTCGGGGTCGTCCTCGTGGGCGACGGGGGCGCCGAAGACGGCCATGACGCCGTCGCCGACGAACTTGTCCAGGGTGCCGCCGAGGCGTTCGATCTCGGCCCGCAGCCGGATGTGGTAGGGGCGCAGCAGGGCGCCGACGTCCTCGGGGTCGGCCTGGTCGGAGCGGGCGGTGAAGCCCACCAGGTCGCAGAACAGCACCGTGACCAGGCGGCGCTCCTCGGCCGGGGCCCGGACTGGTCCGGCGAGGGACGCCCCGCAGGCCCCGCAGAACCGGAAGCCCCCCGGGTTGTCCTGTCCGCATACTGCGCAGCGCGGCATGGGGGAAGTCTACGGGGCGGCCACCGACCGTGGTTGACCGGGGTGTGGAAACCGGGTTGCGGGGGCTTCGGGCGGAAGACAGATGCATCCGCTGCAACGTCGCCGACCTGGGGTGCCGGACACCGACCCGGACGACATCCGCACGTTGTGGCGCCGCCTTCGCCGACATCGGCAACCAGCCACCCCGGAGCTACGAGTTCTGGGTGGATGTCGACCTGGAGCGCTCCGACTTCAACCCGGCACTGTGGTTGCTGGCCGTCCGCCGCGACCAGCGCGGCCGCGTGCCGGCATGCGGGTCCAGCACCAGTACGACCACCGGGTCCGCGACCCACCCTGATCCCGGCGCGACCGGGTGGCGGGCTCCCGTGGGCGACCGGCCCCCGGTGAGCGGCCGAGCGATGCTGGGTGCCGCTAGGCGGTGGTGGCGGGGCTGGCCGGGGTGCCGGAGGCGGCGGAAGTGGTGGAGCCGGTGGCGGCGGACGCTTGGCCCGGGGGCGCGGGGGCCTCGTGCCAGATGCCCTCGTCGAGCTCGGCCTTGCGCTGGCTGCGGCGGACCAGGTAGGTCGCGGTCCCGGCCAGGGCGAGCAGGAAGAACAGCTTGCGGCCACGGCGGGAACGGGGGGCCTGGGCGGCCTCCTGGGGCGCGGGCTTCTGGCTGGCCTGCTTGCCGTTGGACCTCTGGCCGGCCTTGGTGTCCTTGGACACCTTGTCCTTGTCCCGTCGCTTGCGGGCCATGGCTCCTCCTCCGACGCGGTTGCGGCCTGGCGGGGCGAAAGTCTAGCCTCGCCGGCCGTCACGCGCCGCCCCGCCAGGGCGGCGGCGCCTGGATCGCCGGATCAGGGGAGGTCGAACTCGCCGCCGCGCACGCCGCCGACAAAGGCCTCCCACTCGCGGGCGCTGAAGAGCAGGACGGGGCCGCTCCGGTCCTTGGCGTCGCGGACCGCGACCTGGCCGTCGAGGAGGGCGACCTCGACGCAGCCGTTGAGGTCGCAGAGGGTGCTGGTTCGCCATGCGGCGGCGGTCAGATCCTGCATCCGGGCTCCCGTTCGTGCGGCGCGTCGTCGGCCGCAACGTAGCCCGGGAGGCCTAACGGCCCGCTAACGCCCGCGGACCGGCGAGCACCGTGGCGGCCATGGCGCGGGCGCGGGCGGCCGCGCCCGGCTGGCGGTCGAGCACGGCCACCGCCGTGGCCCCGTCGATCAGCACGTGGAGCTGGAGGGCAGCGCCCTCGGGCGAGGGCACGCCGGCCGCGGTGGCGAGGTCGCGGAGCAGCTCCCGCAGGGCGGCCCGGTGGGCGGCGATGGCCGCCTGGGCGGGGTGGCCGGGCTTGGCCCGGAGCTCGGTGGCGACGTTGTCCACGTACGACCCGCGGAAGCCCTCGTCGGCGAACCACTTCTCGAGCGCGTCCCAGAGGCCCTCGAGCCGCGCTCCGGGGTCGCCGGTGTCCGTCCACGACTCGTCCCGCAGCCAGGCCAGCCAGCGCACGCTCCACTGTTCCACGGTGGCCGCCACCAGCTCGTCCTTGCCGCCGAACTTGCGGTAGACGGTCATGGGGGCGACGTCGGCCTCGGCGATGACCCGGTCGACGCTGGTCGCGTTGATGCCCTCGTCGGCGAAGAGGCGGGTCGCCGCGTCGAGGATCCGCTCCCGCGGCCTGGTGGTCGCCATGGTGGCCTCCCGCCGGAAGGTAGAGAATGGTCTCTCTTGCAGGAGTCTGAACGAATCCGGCAGACTCTGCAACTATGCAGAATGCATCCCTGCCCATGACAACCTTGCCGCACCACTCGAGCCAGCCCCTGAGCCACGGGGAGCCCAGATGACCACGCGGACCCCGACCGGCCGCCGGCGGCGCCTCGGGGCCGAGCTGCGCCGGCTCCGGGAGGAGACCGGGCTGACCATCGACCAGGTCGCCGAGGTGCTCGAGTGCTCCCAGTCCAAGGTCTCCCGCATCGAGACGGGGCAGGTCAGCGCGACCCCGCGCGACGTCCGGGACATGCTGGCGCTGTACCGGGTATCCGACGCCCAGCGCGAGGCCATGGTCCAGATCGCCAGGGAGGCCCGCCAGCCGGGCTGGTGGCAGAAGTTCGTCGACGTGCCCGACGGCGTACCCGCCTATGTCGGGCTGGAGACGGCCGCGACCTCGATCGACATCTACATGTCGGTGATCGTGCCCGCCCTGCTCCAGACCGCCGACTACGCCCGGGCGGTGATCGGCGCGGTCCGCCCCGACCTGCCCGGAGCCGAGATCGACCGGCGGGTCGAGCTCCGCCTGCGCCGCCAGGCCCTGCTCGACCAGGACAGCCCCCCGGCGCTGCGGGTCCTCCTGGACGACACGGTGCTCCGGCGCCCGGTCGGCGGCGAGAAGGTCATGGCCGCCCAGCGGCGGCGGCTGCTTGAGGACGCGGCCCGGCCGGCGGTCACCCTCCAGGTGCTGCCCGTCGAGGCCGGGGCCCACGCCGGGATGGACGGGCCGTTCACCATCTTCGGCTTCCCCGCCCCGGCCGAGCGCGACGTGGTCGCCCTCGACAGCGCCGCCGACGCCCTCTACCTGGAGGGTGCCGAGGACGTGGCCCGCTACCGGCGGGTGTTCGGGCTGCTCCTGCCGGCGGCGCTCACGCCCGAGGCGTCGGCCGGGCGCATCGCCGCCGCCGGCGTGGCGGCCGAGGCGGTCTAGCGGTCAGGGCCTGCGGTCCAGCGGTCAGGGCTCCAGGTCGAACTCGCCTCCGCGGACCCCGCCCAGGAAGGCGTCCCACTCGACCGCCGTGAACTCCAGCACCGGGCCCTGGCCCTGGTCCTTGGAGTCGCGGACCGCGATCCGGTCGCCGACAACCGCCACCTCGACGCACCCGTTGGTGGTGCTGAGGGTGCTCTTGCGCCACTCGACCCGCACCTGGTCCTCCACCTGTCGCCCAGCCCCCTCCCCGTCCGTGCCGGCCCCGGCGGCCGGTCGTCGGTCGCAGATGCTAACCCCTGTGGCGACCAGCGACGCAACGCAGACGTCACCAAGCGACAACCAGGGCGCAACACGTGACAACTAGGCTCGATCCCGGCCGTGGACGACACCGGTCGCTGCCGGACGGCCGACGACGGAGCGAGGAACGTGAACACCACGCCGCGATTGGAGGGAATGCACGCCGCCACCGCCACAACCGCGGGATGGATCGAGGCGGCGGCTGACGGAGGGCCGGAGTGCTTCTTCTGCGGGGACCCGGCCAAGCGCTACAAGCCGCTGAACGAGGGGACGCTCACCAGCCTCAGGAAGCTGTGGTGGTGCCGCCCCTGCGAGACCACCTGGGTGGCCTGACCGCGGGCTTCCCCAACGCCGGCCCGCGCCTGGCGGCTACTGCTCGGGCTGGGACAGGTGCGCCTTGGCGTCCTCATAGGTGACGTCGCCGGCCGGCTCGGCAGGCCCGTAGACGAGGTTCAGCACGCCCGTGCTGAACGCCTCGGACGAGAGCAGCCGCAGCGGGACCGGGGGCTCGCCCTCGTCGAACAGCCGCATGCCCTTGCGCACGGCGATCGGGTGCACCAGCAGGTGCAGCTCGTCCAGCAGCCCCGCGGCCAGCAGCTGGCGAACCACCGAGACCGACCCGCTCATGGCGATGTTCCCGTCGCCCGGCTGGTTCTTCAGGGCGGTCACGGCCTCGACGAGGTCGCCCTCCAGCTGCTCGGAGTTCCGCCAGGCCAGCTCCAGCCGCTGGCGCGACACGACGATCTTGCGCATGTCGCCGAGCACCTTGGCGAACTCGGCGTCCTCGTCGCCGGCCTCCTCCCGCTCCGGCCACGCCCCGGCGTGGTCGTCGTAGGTCTTGCGGCCCAGCAGCAGCGTGTCGGCCGAGCGGAGGCCAGCGTCGACGGCCGCGCCCATCTCGTCGTTGAAGTACGGGAAGTGCCAGTCTCCCGGCTCCTCGACGACCCCGTCGAGCGAGATGAACAGGTTGGCGACGATCTTCCGCATCATCCTCCTCCATCACGACCAGCCGGTGGCACGGCGCCAGCCCGACGCCGTGGATGGACCCTACCGCGTCCGTGCGACACGCTCTAGCAGCAACGCTGGCCCGGGCGGACCTCTATCCGGTCCATGCGGCGGCACTCGAACTCGCGGCGGGAGAGGACCTGGGCGTCGGGATGGTCCCGGTGCTGGTGGGCCAGGTAGTGCTCGTAGGCGTTCTCCCCCATCACCTCACGCACGTACCAGAGGGCGCCGGCCACGGCCCGCCGCAGCCGGGCCATCAGCCGTCACCTCCTGAACCGCCGGACCCTTCGGACCCGCCCGACCCGTTCCGCCGGGCGCCGACCGGCTCCTCGGTGCGCAGCTCGGCCTGGCGGGCCCGGTCCTCGGCGGTCGGGAACAGGCCCGACG
>DASUPQ010000120.1 GCA_036280995.1 Actinomycetota bacterium
CGAACGGCCGCCCGGAGCAGGCGGTTCGGCTCGGGACACTAGCGAATCTGGAGGTATCTGTACGAGAAATTGTCAATTGAACATTGCGGAGAGAATTCTGCGAGATCGGGTCCTGCGCGGCGCTCGGGAATTCAGCGCCAAACTTGTCAGAGTCGAACATATGTTCGATCATCCGGCGCATGGGATGGCAAAATCCTCCGCTTCCTTGGTCCGAGCTGGAACGCCGCCTCGCCGGCCGGCCACCTCCCCCCAACCAGCCTCCCGAAGCGGATGGAGGAGATGCCCCAGCCTGGTCATCCAGGCGCCAGCCCTACCAGTCGCCCGCCGAGGCTCCAGCCCCGCGGGGGCGGCGGAGCAGGGTGGTGGTTCCGTATGCGGAGCTGCACTGCCATTCGAACGCGAGCTTTCTCGATGGGGGGTCGCATCCGGAGGAGCTGGCGGAGGAGGCGGCGCGGCTCCGGTTGGAGGCGCTGGCCGTCACCGACCACGATGGGATGTACGGCATCGTCCGGTTCGCCGAGGCGGCCAGGGCGCTCGCCCTTCCCACCGTCTTCGGGGCCGAGCTCACCCTGACGCCCTTCGGCGCACGGGGAGCCGCGGGGAAGGCGGGGAAGCGGACCGGGACCCCCGACCCGGCCGGGGAGCACCTGGTCGTGCTGGCGCGGGGGCCGGAGGGGTACGCGCGGCTGTGCCGGGCCATCTCGGAGGCGCAGATGGCGGGAGCCAAGGGGGCGCCCCGGGGGGACCTGGGGCGGCTGGCGGGGCTGCACGGCGGGCACTGGGCGGTGCTGACCGGGTGCCGCAAGGGGGCGGTGCCACGGGCCCTTGCCGAGAGGGGGCCGGCGGCGGCCGCGGTCCAGCTCGACCGGCTGGTCCAGGCGTTCGGCCGGGACAACGTCTTCGTCGAGGTCTGGGACCATGGCGACCCGCTCGACTCGGCCCGCAACGACGCCCTGGTCCGCCTGGCCGACCGGGCCAGGGTCGAGGTGGTGGCGACCAACAACGTCCACTACGCGACCCCGGCCCGCCGCCGGCTGGCCACCGCCCTGGCCGCGGTCCGGGCCCGCAGCTCCCTGGCCGACCTGGACGGCTGGCTGCCCGCCGGAGCCGGCGCCCACCTCCGGTCCGGGTTCGAGCAGGCGGCCCGCCTGGCCCGCTACCCCGGCACGGTCGAGCTGGCCGCCGAGCTCGGCCGGGCCTTGGCCTTCGACCTGGAGCTGGTCGCCCCCCGCCTGCCCGACTTCCCGGTCCCGCCCGGGCACACGGAGATGACCTGGCTGCGCGAGCTGGCCACCCTGGGCGCGACCCGCCGCTACGGGCCCCGGCACGCCGAGCGGACCCCCGGGGCCTGGCGCCAGATCGACCACGAGCTGGCCATGATCGAGCAGCTCGGCTTCCCCGGCTACTTCCTGATCGTCTGGGACATCGTGGAGTTCTGCCGCCGCGCCGACATCTACTGCCAGGGCCGGGGCTCGGCGGCCAACTCGGCCGTCTGCTACGCGATCGGGATCACCAAGGCCGACGCCGTCTCCCTCGGCCTGCTGTTCGAGCGGTTCCTGTCCCCGGAGCGCGACGGCCCACCCGACATCGACCTGGACATCGAGGCCGGCCGGCGCGAGGAGGTCATCCAGTACGTCTACGGGCGCTACGGCCGCGAACGGGCCGCCCAGGTCGCCAACGTGATCACCTACCAGGCCCGCTCGGCCGTGCGCGACATGGGCCGGGCCCTCGGGTACGCGCCCGGCCAGCTCGATGCCTGGTCCAAGCAGGTGGACGCCTGGGGCCCGATCGAGGCCACCGTCGAGCACGAGATCCCCGAGCAGGTCATGGAGCTGGCCCGCCAGGTCCAGCGCTTCCCGCGCCACCTCGGGATCCACTCCGGCGGCATGGTCATCTGCGACCGGCCGGTGGTCGAGGTCTGCCCGGTCGAGTGGGCGACCATGAAGGACCGCAGCGTCCTGCAGTGGGACAAGGACGACTGCGCCGCCGTCGGGCTGGTCAAGTTCGACCTGCTCGGCCTCGGGATGCTCTCGGCCCTGCACGACACCGTCGACCTGGTCAGCCGCCACCACGGGGTCGAGATCGACCTGGCCGAGCTGCCCCAGGAGGCCGGCGTCTACGAGATGCTGTGCGCGGCCGACTCGGTCGGGGTGTTCCAGGTCGAGAGCCGGGCCCAGATGGCCACCCTGCCGAGGCTCAAGCCGCGGGAGTTCTACGACCTGGTCGTGGAGGTGGCCCTGATCCGCCCGGGCCCGATCCAGGGCGGCTCGGTCCATCCCTACATCCGCCGCCGCAACGGCACCGAGCCGGTCACCTACCTGCACCCGCTGCTGGAGCGGTCCCTGGCCAAGACCCTCGGGGTGCCGCTGTTCCAGGAGCAGCTCATGCAGATGGCCGTCGACGTGGCCGGGTTCACGGCCGCCGAGGCCGACCAGCTCCGCCAGGCCATGGGGTCCAAGCGCTCCAGCGAGCGCATGGAGCGCCTGCGGGGCCGCCTGTACGCGGGCATGGCCGAGCGGGGGATTGAGGGGGAGGTGGCCGACCGGATCTACGAGAAGCTGGCCGCCTTCGCCAACTTCGGCTTCCCCGAGAGCCACTCGGTGTCGTTCGCCTACCTGGTCTACGCCAGCGCCTGGCTGAAGCTCCACTACCCGGCGGCGTTCCTGGCCGCCCTGCTCAACGCCCAGCCGATGGGCTTCTGGTCGCCCAACACCCTGGTCGCCGACGCCCGCCGCCACGGCGTGGTCGTCCGCGGCCCCGACGTCAACCGCTCGGCGGCCACCGCCACCCTGGAGGGCGGTCCCCGGGGCGGCGGGGGGCCGGAGGGACCGGCGGTCCGGCTCGGCCTCAGCTACGTGCGGTCGCTCGGGGAGGAGCTGGCCGAGCGGGTGGCCGAGGGGCGGCCGTACGCGTCCATGGCCGACCTGTTGCGGCGGACCGGGGTGGGGGAGGGCCACGTGGAGGCGCTGGCCACCGCGGGGGCGTTCGGGTCGCTGGGCCTGGAGCGGCGGGCGGCGTTGTGGGCGGCCGGGGCCGTCGCCCAGGCCAGGGCGGACCGCCTGCCCGGGA
>DASUPQ010000121.1 GCA_036280995.1 Actinomycetota bacterium
GGTCGACGGCCGGGACCGGCTCGACGGCGTGGACCTGGCCGGCGACGGCGGCCACGGCGCCGCGCTCGCCCAGCTTGACCACGGCGTGGCCGGCGCCCAGGTCGGCCAGGCCGCGGGCCAGGTCGGCCGGGTCGCCGGCCAGGCCGAGCAGCTCGGCCTCGTCGTCGCCGGCGAACACGAGGTCGGCCCGGGCGGCCAGGTCGCGGAAGACGGCAGCGGCCTGGTCGGGCGGCCACAGGGCCGAGCGGTAGTTGAGGTCGAAGGAGACCGGGACCCCGGCCGACCGGGCCAGCTCGACGGCGTGGTCGACGGTCGCCCTGGCCGAGTCGCTCAGGGCCGGGGTGATGCCGGTCACGTGCAGGACCGCGGCGGCGGCGACCTGGGCCGGGTCGAGGTCGCCGGGCTGCAGGCGCGACCCGGGGCCGTGGCGGCGGTAGTAGTGGACCCGGACCATGGCGGCGGTGCGGCGCTCCTTGACCATCAGGCTGGTGGGGGCGTCCGGGTCGCGCACCACCCCGGTGACGTCGACGCCCTCGGCCCGGATCCGGGACACGACCAGCTCGCCCAGCTCGTCGTCCCCGACCCGACCGACCCAGGCGGCCGGGCACCCCAGCCGCCGCGCCCCGATGGCCACGTTCGACTCCGCCCCGGCCACCCCGAGGGTCAGCGAGCTGGCGTGGCGCAGCCGCCCCACCTCGGCCGTGGTCAGCAGGGCCATGGTCTCCCCCACGGCCAGCAGCGGCCCGGTCACCGCCGGTCCCCGGCGGCGGCGACCGCCCGGCGGGCCCGGTCGGCCAGGGCGCCGAGGTCGCCCCCGGGGTCGCCGGCGTCGCCGAGCAGGGGCGACCCGATCCCGACCGCGACCGCCCCGGCGGCCAGGTAGGCGCCGATGTCGTCGATCCCGACCCCGCCGGTGGGCACCAGCGGCACCTCGGGCAGGGGGGCCTTGATCGCCTTGAGGTAGGCCGGCCCGCCCACCGCCGACACGGGGAACACCTTGACCGCGGTCGCCCCGGCCGCCCACGCCGCCGCCACCTCGCTCGGCGTCAGCCCCCCGGGCACCACCGGCAGCCCCCGCGCCCCCGCCCACTCCACCACCTGGGGCCGGAAGTCGGGCGCCACCAGGTAGGCCGCCCCGGCGGCCTCGGCCCGCTCCGCGTCCCCCACCGACCGGACCGTCCCCACCCCGAGCACCGCGTCCCCGGGCAGCTCCGCCCGCAACCTTCCGAAGGCCTCCAGCGCCCCCTCCGAGGTGAGCGTGACCTCGATCGCCCGCACCCCACCCTCGTACAGCACCCGCCCGACCTCCAGGAACCGCCCCGCCCCGGCCGCCCGCAGGATCGCCACCACCGGCACCGCGGCCAGGCGTTCGAGGAACGCGCTCATCGGCGGGCCGCCGGGCGGTTGACCGGCGAGCGGGGCTCGCCACCCTCCAGGACCCGCAGCGCCTCCCGGGCCACCTCCGACTTCAAGGTGTGGAACGCCTCCTCCGAGTACCAGGCGGCATGGGGGGTGGCCACGACCCGCGGGTGCCGGGCCAGCCGCCAGCCGAGCTCGTCGGGCGGCTCCCCCTCGAGCACGTCCAGGGCGGCTCCGGCCAGCTCCCCGGCGTCCAGGGCGGCCAGCAGGGCGGCCGCGTCGACCAGCCCGCCCCGGGCCGTGTTGACCAGGAACGCCGCCGGCCGCATCCGGGCCAGCGCCGCCGTCCCGATCAGGTGGTGCGACTCCGGGGTGAGGGCGGCGTGCAGCGAGACCACGTCGGCCCCCTCCAGCAGCTCCTCCAGCGACACCCGCTCGATCGGCGGCTCCGACGGCACCCCGGGCAGGTCGTGGCCGAGGACCCGCATGCCCAGCCCGGCCGCCCGTCCGGCGACCCCGCGGCCGATGGCCCCGCAGCCGACCACCCCCCAGGTGAGGACCGACAGGCGGCGCAGGGGCCGGGCCCCCTCCAGGTCCCAGGCGCCGTCCCGGACCGACCGGTCCAGCACGACCACCCCGCGCAGCAGGGACAGGGCGAGGGCCAGGGTGTGGTCGGTGACCTCGTCGCGGCCGTAGTCGGGCACGTTGGCCACCCAGACGCCGCGCTCGGTGGCCGCCTCGACGTCGACGTTGTCGACCCCGACCCCGTAGCGGACCACCAGCCGGCACCGCGGCAGCGCGTCCAGCACCGCGCCGGTGATCGGCACGTACTGGTTGATGAGGACCTCGGCGTCGCCGGCCTGGGCGGCCACCTCCTCGGGGGTGCGGCAGTCCAGCACCCGCAGCTCGACGTCGTGGCCGTCCAGCGCCGCCCGCTCGGGGTCGACACCGCCGTGGTCGCAGTCGGTGATCACGACGACGGCGGTCATGTCCTCACTCCCCGGTGGCGCCGTCGAGCTGCTCCCGGAGGATGTCGGCGTGGCCGACGTGGCGGGCCGTCTCCTCCAGCATGTGGGTCAGGATCCAGCGCCGGCTGAGCTCCTCCTTCCAGCGCGGGTGGACCACGGCCTCGTCCAGCGAGGAGGCGGCGGCCACGATCTCGCGGCTGCGGGCGCACTCGCCCTCGTACAGGGCCAGGACGTCCTGGGTGGTCTCGTCCGGCTCGATCCGCCAGTCGGCGTCCGGGTCCTCCTCGGTCCAGGGGACCGTGATCTCCTGGCCGGCCCAGACCCGCTGGAACCAGCCGCGCTCCACGTAGGCCAGGTGCTTGACGATGCCGAGCAGGCTGGTCCCGGACGGGACCATGGCCCGGCGCAGCTGCTCGTCGTCCAGGCCCTCCAGCTTCCACAGCAGCGTCGCCCGCTGGAAGTCGAGGAAGCCGCTGACCGTCTCGGCCTCGCCGGCGACGTGCGGCGGCTCGGGGCGGGCGTCCTCGGGCATTCACTGGCCTCCGGTGGTCTCGAAGTGGTCGCGGCAGCCGACCGAGCAGAAATACCACGTGACGCCGTCCCGAACCGCCGTCGGGGCGCCGGCCACGGCCACGGTCATGCCGCAGACCGGGTCGACCGCCTCGGCCGGCGCCGCGGCCGCTCCCGCGGTCGAGGCCAGGCCGGAGGGGTCGGCGGCCAGGCCGTGGCGCCAGTCGACCAGCTCGGCCAGGACGGCCACGGCGATCTCCTCCTGGGTCGAGGGACCGAGGTCGCGGCCGGCCGGGCTGCGCACCCGGGCCAGGTCGGCCTCCTCGACCCCCCGCTCGCGCAGGGCGTCCAGGACCACCGCGGCCCGCCGGGCGCTGGCCACCAGCCCGACGTAGCCGACCCCGGCCTTGAGGGCGGCGGCGAGCACGTCCTCGTCGCCGTGGCCCATGGTGGCCACCACCACCGCGTCGGCGGCGCCGTCGGGGTCGAGCTGGTCGGTGACCCGCCAGCCGACGATGCGGGCCAGCTGGACCAGGGTCCGCCCGGCCACCCCCTCGCCGAGCACGGCCAGCAGCGGACCCGGCAGCTCCGGTTCGATCAGCACCTCGACCACCCCCTCGGAGGCGCAGCGGCTCTCGGCCACGACCACGTCCTCGGGCGCGTCCAGCCCGGCCCCGGCCGGCCCGATCCGGACCAGGCGGGGCTCGCCGTCGGCCAGGGACCGCAGCGCCTCGCGGACCACGATCGGCTCCGAGCAGGCCCCGCCGACCCACCCGGCCAGGGCCCCGTCGGGGGTGACCAGCGCCCGGTCCCCCCGCCGGGTCGAGGCCGGCCGCACCACCCTGACCACGGTGGCCAGCGCGTACGGCCGCCCCTCGGCGGCCAGCCGCCCCGCCTGCACCAGCACCTGCGCCCGATTCACCGGACCACCTGCCGGCTGGGCCGTTGTCTCACTCCGCGAGGCCCGCCTCGGCCAGCGCCTTCCAGACCTTGTCGGGACCGATGGGCATCTCCAGCTCGCGCACGCCGGCGTGGGCCAGGGCGTCCACGACCGCGTTGACGAACGCCGCCGGGGAGCCGACGGTGGCCGACTCCCCCACCCCCTTGGCCCCGATCGGGTGGTGCGGCGACGGCGTCACGGTCTTTTCGAGTTCCCAGGCCGGCGTCTCGACCGCAGTCGGCAGCAGGTAGTTCATGAAACTGCCCTGCAGGATGTTACCGCTCTCGTCGTACTGAATCTCTTCGTACAGTGCTGGTCCAAGTCCCATCGTCAATCCGCCGTGGACCTGACCTTCGACGATCATCGGGTTGATGATGTTGCCGCAGTCGTCAATTGCCACGAATCGCCGCACTTTGACTTCGCCCGTGCCTTTGTCGAGATCGACGACGCAGATGTAACTGCCGAACGGGTACGTCAGATTTGGCGGATCGTAGTAGTTGACCGCTTCGAGTCCCGCTTCCATGCCCGGCGGATGGTTTGTGTAAGCGGCGAGCGAGATCTCCTGAATCGTCTTCGCGCGATCCGGTGAACCTTTGACGAAAAACTTCCCGGGCTCCCAATCGAGATCGTCTTCGTGCGCTTCGAGCAGGTACGCCGCGATCTTGCGCGCCTTGTCCTTGATCTTTCGGCAAGCGATCGCACACGCTGCGGCGGCGACTGGCGTGCTGCGGCTCGCATAAGTTCCCAGGCCATAAGGTGCTGTATCCGTATCACCTTCTTCGACGAGAACACTATCCACCGGAAAGCCTAGTTCTTCCGCCACGACCTGTGCGTATGTCGTCTCGTGTCCCTGTCCCTGCGACTT
>DASUPQ010000122.1 GCA_036280995.1 Actinomycetota bacterium
GGCGATCACCCGGATCCGCTCCAGGGGGAGGGCGGTGGGGGGTAGGGCGGCCTGGGCGCGCCGGCCCGCCTCCAGGGCGCCGGCGCTCGCGTGCCAGACCGGGACGGGATCCGGGAACCGCCCGGTCCAGAGCCACTCGGCGACCTCCTCGAACCCGCGGGCGCCGGCCAGGTCGGGGACGGCCAGGCCGCGGTACCAGGGGAGGCCGTGGGCGATGGCGGTCAGCGCCGAGGGCACCACCAGCTCGGTGGACGGCCGCCGGCCCCGCCGGGCCCGGCCGGGCCGGGCCAGCCGGTCGAGCTCGGCCGGGTCGAAGGTGCTGGTCCGCCCGTCGGCCGACCGTTCCCGCCCCAGCAGCCCGCGGCTCACGTACGCGTACAGCGTCGCCGGCTTGACCCCCAGCCGGGCGGCCGCCTCCGCCGTGGTCAGCCGCCTCTCGTCCCGATCCGTCGCCATGTTGATCAATATTGATAATTCATGCCAGCACTGTCAATCTGAGGAGGCAGCGCAGCTCGTACGAAAGGCACACCCATGCCACGGGTCCACCTGCTCGACGTGACCAACCGCGACGGCGTCCAGACGGCCAGGGTCAACCTGTCCAAGTTCGGCAAGACGATGGTCAACTTCTACCTGGGCAAGCTCGGCGTCACCCAGTCCGAGGCCGGCTTCCCGTTCCTGTTCCACGAGGCGCCCTACCTGCGGGCCAACCTGGCCCTGGCCAAGGCGGGCGCGTTCGGCGACCTCCGGCTCTCCGGCTGGGCCCGGGCCGTCCCCGGCGACGTCGAGGCCTCCCTGCCGCTCGGCCTGGAGCACCTCAACCTGTCCATCTCCACCTCCGACCAGATGATCGCCAACAAGTTCCGGGGCCGGCTGGACCGGGCCGCGATCATCGAGCAGATGGTCGCGGCCACCCGCACGGCCAAGTCGGCCGGGGTGGCCACCGTGGGCGTCAACGCCGAGGACGGCTCGCGCACCGACCCCGGCTACCTGACCGAGTTCGCGATCGCGGCCCGCGAGGCCGGGGCCGACCGGGTCCGCTACTGCGACACCATCGGCGGCGACACACCCTGGCGCATCCGCGAGCGGTTCGCCGGCCTCGCCGCCGCCGTCGGCATCCCGGTCGAGACCCACTGCCACAACGACCTCGGCATGGCCGTGGCCAACTCGGTCGCCGGCGCCCTCGGCGACCTGGACGCCGGCCAGGACGCCTGGGTCAACACCTGCGTCAACGGCATCGGCGAGCGGGCCGGCAACGCCGACCTGCTCTCCTGCATCCTCGCCTTCCGGCACGGCTTCGACCTGGCCGGCCGGGTCGAGCTGGCCGGCCAGGTCGACCTGAGCTGGGCGCGCCGGTTCGCCCTGTGGGCGGCCTACGCCTTCGGCCGGCCGCTGCCCCTCGGCCAGCCCGGGGTGGGGGCCAACGCCTTCGCCCACGAGTCCGGCATCCACGCCGACGGCGCCCTCAAGGACCGGCACAACTACGAGCTCTACGACGACGAGACCCTCGGCCCGTTCCCGGACGACTGGGCCGCCCGTCAGGGCCGCGTCGTCCTGACCGGCGAGTACGGCGGCAAGGCCGGCTTCCGCCACGTCCTCGACGGCCTCGGCATCGACCTCGCCCCCGGCGACGAGGACCTGGTCTTCCAGCTCGTCCAGCTCACCAACGCCGCCACCGGCCGCCCCCTCACCGACGACGAGCTCCGCCTCCTGGCCACCTGGCCGAGCGAGCTGGCCCTGCTCTACCCCGGTCAGCTCGACTGACGCGGGCTAGGATGGGGCTGCCCGCCCAGCCGCCCATGATCCGGCTCGACCGGCCATGGCACCGGCCGGGAGCGGCGTGGTACGCGGTGCGGCACCTCCGATCGGCCGGGACGGCCTGCTGGTACCCTGGTCAGGCCGGGTGTCTTGTTCCGGCCGGGCGGACACACCTATACTCGTTGGGCTTTGGGCGCAGGCTCGGGGCACCCACTCCCAAAGGCCAGTAGCTCAATTGGTAGAGTCCCGGTCTCCAAAACCGGTGGTTGGGGGTTCGAGTCCCTCCTGGCCTGCCACACCCTCGATGATCGACCGGCGCCTCGGCGTGAGGAGCAAGCCTTCGCAATGAACAGGGAGACCAAGCGGGCAATGGCCCGCCAGCAGAAGACCGCGGACCCCCAGCGGCTCCAGAACCTGCGCAAGCAGCAGCTGGAGCGCCAGCGGGCCGGCGGCCGGGACGGACAGCAGGGCACCCGCCGCCGGGGGCTGCGCGGCGTCGGCTCGTTCGGTGGCGAGGTCGTGGCCGAGCTCAGGAAGGTGAACTGGCCCGACCGCCGCACGGTGGCCGCCTACACGGTGGTCGTGCTGGTGGCCGTCACCGTCATCACCGCGGTCATCTTCGGGATGGACACGCTGTTCGGGAAGGCCGTGTTCGCCGTCTTCGGCGACTGACAGGAGCGTCATGAGCACCGACACCGCAACCGGCACCACCGGTCCCGGCTTCAGCCTGGGGGACTGGTACGTCGTCCACACCTACGCCGGCTACGAGAACAAGGTCAAGGCCAACCTCGAGAGCCGCATCTCCTCGATGAACATGGAGGAGCGGATCTTCGAGGTCGTGATCCCCATGGAAGACGTCATGGAGATCAAGGGCGGCAAGAAGCAGGTCGTCTCCCGCAAGGTCTTCCCCGGCTACCTGCTGGTCCGCATGTACCTGGACGACGACTCCTGGTACGTGGTCCGGAACACGCCCGGCGTGACCGGCTTCGTGGGCTCCGGGGCCAAGCCGACCCCGCTGTCCGAGAAGGAAGTGGCCAAGATCCTCGAGACCAAGCCGGTCGAGAAGCTCAAGCCGCGGGTCGAGTGGCAGGTCGGCGAGTCCGTCACCGTCACCTCGGGCCCGTTCGCCCAGCTGCCCGGCTCGATCGCCGAGATCAACGCCGACCAGCAGAAGCTCAAGGTCCTGGTCTCGATCTTCGGCCGCGAGACCCCGGTCGAGCTCGCCTTCGACCAGGTCCAGAAGCTCTAACCATTCCGAAGGAGTAACGACCCCATGCCACCCCAAGCAGGCCGCCGCCGCCGCGTGGCGGCCGTCCTCAAGATCGAGCTCACGGCCGGCCAGGCCACCCCGGCGCCGCCGGTGGGAACGGCCCTCGGCCCCCACGCCGTGAACATCATGGACTTCTGCAAGCAGTACAACGCGGCCACCCAGGCCCAGGCCGGCAACGTGGTCCCCGTGGAGATCACCATCTACGAGGACCGCAGCTTCTCGTTCGTGCTCAAGACCCCGCCGGCCGCGGTGCTGCTGCGCAAGGCGGCCAGGATCGAGAAGGGCTCGCCCGAGCCGCACCGCGAGAAGGTCGGCACGGTCACCCGGGCCCAGGTCCGCGAGATCGCCGAGACCAAGATGCCCGACCTCAACGCCATCGACGTCGAAGGCGCCATGAAGATCGTCGAGGGCACCGCCCGCTCGATGGGCATCACCGTCGCCTCCTGACGAGGCGCGTTCCCTGGTTCGTGGGAGGGCCGCAACGGAGCGGTCCGTTGACCACAGGAGGACAACCGATGGCAGGCAGGAAGCTGGCCGAGGCGGCCGCCAAGATCGACCGCACCCGGCTTTACCACCCGGCCGAGGCGCTGGAGCTGGCCCGGGAGACCAACCCGACCAAGTTCGACGCCACCGTCGAGGTCGCCTTCCGGCTCGGGGTCGACCCGCGCCGGGCCGACCAGATGGTGCGGGGCACCGTCTCGCTGCCCAACGGCACCGGCAAGACCATCCGGGTCGCCGTGTTCGCCGAGGGCGAGGCGGCCCGCCTGGCCGAGGAGGCCGGGGCCGACGTGGTCGGCGGCAAGGACCTGGTCGAGCGGGTCCAGGGCGGCTTCCTCGACTTCGACGCCGCGGTCGCCGTGCCCGAGATGATGGGCCAGGTCGGCCGCCTGGGCCGCATCCTCGGCCCCCGCGGCCTGATGCCCAACCCGCGCGCCGGCACCGTCACCCCGGACGTGGCCAGGGCCGTCTCCGAGATCAAGGGCGGCAAGGTCGAGTACCGGGTCGACCGCCACGGCAACCTCCACCTGATCCTGGGCAAGACCTCGTTCGACGCCAGGGCCCTGGTCGAGAACTACCAGGTCGTCCTCGACGAGATCCTCCGGGCCAAGCCGGCCGCGGCCAAGGGCCGCTACATCAAGGGCATCACCGTGGCCACCTCGATGGGCCCCGGCATCAAGGTCGATCCCGGCGCCACCCGCAACCTGGTCCCGGCCGCCAGCGCCTGACCGGACGGCGGCGATGCGGGACGGGACGAGAGGCGCGAGACGCCGGGGGTGGGCCTGCCCGTGAGCCGGGACGCCTGGGAGCTCGGATGGTGGGCGCCGGTGCCGCCGGCGCTGGAACCCGGGGAGCTGGTCGACCCGGGGGTGCACGGGGCCCTGCTGTCGGCGGTGGCCGACGGGGCGCCGCTGGACCGGCTGGGGCAGCACCGGCTGGAGTCGCTGAAGGCGGCCGGGCTGGCCACCCCGGACGGCCGGCCCCGCTTCCCGGTCGCCCAGGCCGCCCAGGCCAAGGCGGTCGCCGAGACCGCGGGCGACCTCGGCCGGGCCATGGCCCGCCTGGTGGCGGGCGAGTGGAGCCGGCTCGAGGTCGAGTACGAGTCCGTGCACGCCGCCCTGGCCCGCCCGGAGCCGGGCGGGCCCGCCTTCCTGGTCGTGGGCGGGCTCCTGCTCGACATCGGGGTGCGCCGCCTGCTGCGCCGTCAGGGCCTGGCCGCGCCGCCCTTCGGCAGCGCCTTCGTCTGGCTGGCCGAGGGCGAGGGCGCCGCCGGCGGCTGGTTCGCCCGGGTCACCGGCCTGCCCGGGCGCGGCAGCCTGATCCGCTTCGGGCGCCCGGCGGCGCCGGCGTTCCAGCTCGCCGCCGCCGACCCCGAGTCGGCCCCGGCCCTGCCCGCGGCCCTCGAACCGGCCCTCCGCGAGCTCTGCGAGGGGCTCGGGTGGTCGGTCGTCCGCCTGGTCGAGGACGCCCTCCCCGCCCTCGACCCGGTCCGGCGCCGCGTCCCGGGCGCCGACGACGAGGGCGCGTTCCTGGCCTGGGCCTACACCCTGGCCGTCGACGAGGCCCTCGACCGCCTCGCCGCCCGCGGCCTCCTCACCCCGCCCGACACCGCCGTGACCACGGTCCGTGTCGCCGACCCGGCCCTGGCCGGGGCGGCCACCTGACGGGTCGCCCCGGCGGCAAGCCCGCGGACCTGGCCGGTCAGCCGCGGCCGGTGCGGCGGAGGAGGTTGCGCTCGTAGACGGCGTCGAAGCGGCGGGTGGCCAGGCGGCGGCGCCAGGCGGTGACGGGGGCGAGGGTGGCCAGCACCATGAGGGTGGCGATGGCGACCAGGTCGGCGGGCATGGTCCCTCCTGCGGCGGCGGACCGGGGGTCCGCGGTGGACGGGCTGCGGGTACTGACTCGGGCCGGTGCCGGTCCTAGGGGAGGACCAGCAGCGACGGGCGGGGCTCCTGACCGGGTGGCCGGGCGGGCGGGCCGCTAGGCTGGCGGGTGCCGGCGACGAGCAGGCCGACCCGGCGGGTTCGTTCCTGGTCCTCGATCGCCCTGGCGACGCTGATGTCGGTCAGCCAGCGGCCGCGCTCGAACCCGCGGTCGAACTGCCTGACGCCCTCCTCCTCGATGCGGTTGGCGGCCCACATGGCCATGAACGCTCCGCCGGCGACGAGGCCGACGAGCAGGCTGATGATGACCGGCGTGGCCATCTCCTCCCCCTTCGAATGCTGCGATCGTCAACTGTGATGAGATCGACGGCTTCGGAACCTGTGACAGCAAGGCGCCTCGGGAGCAACCTATCGATACGGCCGCCGACCTGCCCGCGGTTATCCACAGCCCCCTTGTGCTACCCTCTCCGCTGTCAACGAGGCCGCGCACGACCTGGCGGTCAGCCTGGATCCCTTCCCAGCTAGGTGGTCTAGGTCGCACGCAGCCTCGTCGAGCCGAAGACCGTCCGGTTGCCGCATGGCACGAAGGCCCGTCCAGGGGCGCCGGCGCAGGCGAGCACCGTGAGGTGCCTCCACGCGTGGCATACGCCAGTCGGACGGTCCGGGGACCGTCCGTTTTCTTTGTGTGGAGGTGAGGCCGTGCCGAACGCGAGCAACGTCGCCGAGGTCGAGGCCATCAAGGGACGCCTGGAAGGCTCGGTGGCCGCGCTGCTCACCGAGTACCGGGGCCTCAAGGTCGCGGAGCTGGGCGAGCTGCGCGCGTCGCTGCGCGGGTCGTCGACCGAGTACCGGGTGCTGAAGAACACCCTGACCAGCATCGCCGTGCGCCAGGCGGGCTACGAGGACCTGATCGAGCTGCTCCAGGGCCCGACCGCGGTCGCCTTCGTCCACGGCGACCCCGTGCAGGCGGCCAAGGACCTGGCCGAGTTCGCCCGGACCCACCCGGCCCTGATCGTCAAGGGCGGGGTGATGGACGGCAAGGTCCTGGGCGCCGACGAGGTCCGCCAGCTGGCCACCCTCGAGTCGCGCGAGGTCCTGCTGGCCCGGCTGGCCGGGCTGCTCCAGGCCTCCGCCCAGCAGACCGTGAGCCTGCTCGCGGCCCCGCTCCGGCAGGTGGCGACCATGACCGCCGCCCTCCGCGACAAGCAGGCGGAGGATGAGCCCGAGGCGGGCGGCGGCGCCGCAGCCCAGCCGAGCGACAAGCAGGCGGAGGATCAGCCCGAGGCGGGCGGCGGCGCCGCAGCCCAGCCGAGCGACAAGCAGGCCGAGGGCGCCCCGGCCGCGGCCGCGGCCCCCGCCGC
>DASUPQ010000123.1 GCA_036280995.1 Actinomycetota bacterium
CAAGCTCACCACTCCCTTGGGCGTCCCCCAGGAATCCCGGGGCGGTTCACGGACTCTTCCAAGCGGAGTGGAAGATGCGTTGTGCCTGGTGGAGCTGAGGGGATTTGAACCCCTGACCCCTTGCATGCCATTGACGAGCCAGCCGCTCGCATCCCCGCACGCATCCACGCGTTCCCCCATATCAGCGCTGCTCAGCACGCGAATGGCGTCGAGGTCACATAGTGCCGCGTGTGGCGTCGTGAGGCTTCGTTGCTGGCGGATTGCTGGCAGGTCTGGCACAGAAGGGCCCGGCATCACCCGCAAGGGATAATTCCTGCGGTGTGGAGGATGAGACCGGTTCCGGTGACCCTCGTGTCGTCGCTGGGCCGGGATCGCCCCGCAGGCCGGCGAGGACGAACCTGGCTCAGGCGTGGATCATCCCGGTCCGCCGGCTGCCGGTGGCTCGCGCACTACCTCAAAAGCTGGCGGCTCTGGGGCCACCACCGGCCCGAGCGCCCGCTCGCGGCTGTCTGCGGGAGCGGCGACCTCGACGCGTGCGCCACCGTCGGCCGCCAAGGGCACGATCACCGGGTCTTTTCCGACCCGCTTGACCTCACCGGGCTCGGCCGCTCGTACCGCATCGGCAAGCCCGTCGACCGCGACCAGTTCGTTTCGAAGCAGAGCCGGGGCCTTGGTCCAGACGAGCACATCGCGGACCCAGCGGCCGTAGCCGCGCTTCCACTTGGGTCCCAGCCCCGACACCTCACCGTCGACGACCCGGATCGCTCCTTTGAAGGCGGCGGGCTGATGGCTGAGCCAGCGCCGGCGGATGAGCATCATGCCGACCAGGACGAGGATCACGATCAGATCGACGCCGAGCAGGGCAAGAACCGCAGCAATCATGCTGCCATGCTGGCCCTCCCGACAGGTGTGCGCATCACCCGAAAGGGATAGTTTGTGAGGCGACGACACGGGCATCGGTCTCATGCGAGCAGGAACGTCGGCCCGCTGTCATCGACAGCCCGACCGGGTTCTGAGGAGCGGCCTTGGAGTTGGTGGAGTCCAAGCTTCGCCCACCCTCGATCCGCCCGGGGACCGTGCCCCGCACGGTCTTGGTCGAGCGGCTGCTCGCCGCGCCGGTCGTCTGCGTGGTGGCGCCGCCCGGCTACGGCAAGACGATCCTGCTAGCCCAGTGGGCCAGCCGCAAAGGTGGCGGCGTGGGCTGGGTGACGCTCGACGAGCACGACAACGACCCTGCGGTCATGCTGACGTACCTAGCCGTCGCCCTAGACCGCATCGAGCCGATCGACCCGGGCGTCTTCCGAGCCCTGGCCGCACCAGGCGCCTCGGTCCTAGGCACGATCGTGCCCCGGCTGATCACCGCTGTGGCAGCGATGACCCGGCCGGTTGCCCTGGTCACCGACAATCTGGAGGTGCTGGACAATCCGCAGTGCCTGGATGCCATGGCCGAAGTGGTCGCGCGCCTGCCCACCGGGTTGCAGCTGGCGCTGGCTGCCCGGACCACCCCCAGGCTGCCGACGGCGCTGGTGGGCACACGAGGCCAAGTCATGGCAGTCGGGGTCGAGGAGCTCAGGATGGACCAGGATGAGGCGCATGCCCTGCTGGAGGGAGCCGGGGTCCAACTGGGCGACGCCGAGACGGCGGCGCTGGTCGGACTGACAGAAGGGTGGCCGGTGGGACTGTATCTTGCCGCGCTGGCCCGCAAGGCGAGACGAGCAGACCGCCCGCAGGAGGAGACTGGGGCCGAGTTTTCGGGGGACTACCGGCTCGTGGCTGACTACCTGTGGGCCGAGTTGTTGTCCCACCAGCCGCAGTCGACGGTGTCGTTCCTGACCCGCACGGCGGTGCTTGACCGGATGTGCGGGCCGCTGTGCGACGCGGTCCTGGGCACCACCCGCTCGGCCGACCGGTTGGCGTCGCTGGCCAGGTCGAACCTGTTGTTGGTCCCCCTGGACCAGCAACAACAGTGGTACCGCTACCACCATTTGTTCCGCGGTCTGCTCCAGGCCGAACTCGACCGGCGCGAGCCGGAGTTGGTTCAGGAGCTTCACTTACGGGCGGCGGAGTGGTACGAGGCCAACGGCCTCCCGGAGACCGCGATTGACCATGCCCAGGCCGCAGGAGACGCCGACCGGGTCGCCCGGCTGGTCGCCAGCCTTGCGCTGCCCACCGGCTCCACAGGACGGATCGATACCGTCCACCGGTGGTTGGCATGGTTCGAGGATCGTGGGTTGATCGAACGCTATCCGCCGGTTGCCGTGCAGGCGATCTGGGTCTATGCGTTGTGGGGCCAGGCGGCGGCCGCCGACCGTTGGTTCGATGCGGCCGAACGTGGGGCGTTCGCCGGAGCGCTCCCGGACGGCAGCACGCTGGCCGGCTTCCGGTCGCTGTTGGCCGCGCTGTTGTGCCGCGACGGGGTGGATCGGATGCGCGCCGACGCGGAGGCCGCCCTGGCCGGGCTGAGCCCAGGAAGCCCTTGGCGGGCCGCGGCGCTGCTCCTCCAAGGGATGTCCTACCTGCTCGTCGGCGAGGTCGACCAGGCCGACCCGATCCTGGCCCGTGCGGTCGAGGTGGGCACCCAAGTCGGTTATCTCCCCGCCCTGTCGATTGCCCTGGCCGAGCGCTGCCTGGTTGCGATCGAACGCCGTGACTGGCAGCAGGCCGAGAGCTTGGCGGACCGGGCGCGCACGATTGTGGAGCACGGCCGTCTGGACCACTACATTCCCATCAGCCTGGTCTACGCGGTCGCGGCCAGGACATCGATCCATCGGGGTGCGACCCAGACGGCCCAGGAGCACCTCGTCCAAGCCGCCCGCCTGCGCCCGCAGCTCACCTACGCGACGCCGCACCTCGCCGTCCAGACGCTGCTGGAACTCGGCCGCGCCTACCTGGGGCTGGGCGACGCCGCCGGTGGCAGGGTGACCCTGACCGAGGCCAACGACATCCTCTACCGGCGACCCGACCTCGGCCTCCTCTCCAGCCAGGCCGA
>DASUPQ010000124.1 GCA_036280995.1 Actinomycetota bacterium
GCCCGCTCGGCCATGGGCCCGTGGGGCGGGTTCATCACCGGGCTGGCCGAGAACATGGAGTACGTGATCACCCCGGCCGTGGTCGTGGGGGCGATGGGCTTCCTGATGCACGACATCGTCGCCGGGCTGTTCAACCTCGTCGGCGAGCCCTGGTGGAACAGCCCGGTCACCTGGTGGGCCGTCTTCTACGTGGTGTTCGTGTGGATCAACATCATCGGCATCGAGGCGACCATGCGCTTCACGGTCGCGATCAACATCCTCGCCCTCGGCGTCCTGGCCTTCTTCTTCATCTCGGTGCTGGCCTCGGGCAAGCTCGACACCAGCCTGTGGACCAACATCCCACCGGAGGAGGGCGGCTCCAGCTTCCTGCCCAAGGGCATCGCCGGGATCTTCCCGGCCATCCCGTTCGCCATCTGGTTCTACCTGGCCATCGAGGAGCTGCCGCTGGCCGCGGAGGAGTCGCACGACCCGGCCCGTGACGTCCCCCGGGCCACCATGTGGGGCCTGGTCACCCTGATCGTCACGGGCATGGGCGTCCTGTTCCTCAACACCGGGGTCGGTGGGGGGGCGGCCGAGCTCGGCACCTCGGCCACGCCGCTGTTCGACGGGTTCAAGGGCGTGTTCGGCGACGGCACCGCGGCCGAGCTGCTCGCCCTCATCGGCCTTGTCGGCCTGATCGCCAGCTTCTTCACCATCATCTACGCCTACGGCCGCAACACCTACTCGCTGTCACGGGCCGGCTACTTCCCGAAGTGGCTGTCGGTCACCCACGGCACCCGCAACACCCCCCACCGGGCCCTGATCGCGGGCGCGGTCGTCGGCTACGCCCTGGCCGTGCTCATCTACCAGCTCGGCAAGAGCGAAGGGGCCCTGGCCGGCCAGATCGTGGGGGCGCTGCTCTACATGGCCGTGTTCGGCGCCGTCATCTCCTACTTCATGCAGTGCCTGTCCTTCATCATGCTGCGCCGCAAGTACCCCAACATCGAGCGGCCCTACCGCAGCCCGGTCGGCGAGTGGGGCGCGGCCGTGGCCGGGTTGATCGCCCTGGTGTCGCTGATCTCGCTGTACTCCAACTCCGACTACCGGCCGGGCCTGTACGGGACCCTGATCTACTTCGTGCTCGGGATCGCCTACTTCGCCATCGCCGGCCGGCACCGCCTGGTGCTGTCGCCCGAGGAGGAGTTCGCCATGACCCGCGGCGAGCACGGGCGGCCCCAGCGCGAGGGCTACGGCACCACCCACGTCGCCGACCTCCAGGCCGGCGAGGCCGTGACCAGAGACGACACCCCGACCTCGACCCCCTGACCCGGGCCCCGGGCCGCCGTCAGTCGCCGGACGCCTCCGCCAGCTCGACCTGGCGGAGGCGGTCGGGGTCGGCCACGAGGTCGATGGCGGCGATCCGCCCACCGGCGAAGCTGAAGGCGAACGCGACCCGGGGCCGGCCGCCGGGGGCCCAGATGGCGCCGGGGACGCCGTCGACCAGGGCTGGCCGGGTCACCCGGGCGCGACCGGTGAACGTGCCGGCCACGGCCGCCGCCCCGCGGACCTCGGCGTCGGCGCCGATCTGGACGGCCGCAGGGTCGGCGCGGAGGACGACGTCGGGGTCGAGCAGGGCCACCAGGGCGTCGAAGTCGCCGTCGCGGGCCGCGGCCAGGAAGGCGTCGACCACCCGGCGCTGGCGGGTGCGGTCGGCGCCGGGGTCGGGGTCGGCGCCCCGGACCCGGCGCCGGGCCCGGCTGGCCAGCTGGCGGGCGGCGGCGGGGGAGCGGCCGAGGATGGCCGCGATCTCGTCGAAGGGGACGCCGAACAGGTCGTGGAGGACGAAGGCGAGCCGCTCGGCCGGGGTCAGGGTGTCCAGCACCACCAGCAGCGCCGGCCCGACCGCGTCGGCCAGGATCGCCTCCTGCTCGGGGTCGGTCCCCTCCCGCGGAAGGACGGTGGCGGGGTCGGGCCGGTGGTCGTCCAGGGGCTCCTCGCGGCGGGCGCCGCGGGCCCGGAGCATGTCCAGCGCCACCCGGGCGACGACCGTGGTCAGCCAGCCGCCCAGGTTCTCGACCCGCCCGGTGTCGGCCCGGCTGACCCGCAGCCAGGCCTCCTGGACGGCGTCGTCGGCCTCGCTGGGGGAGCCGAGCATGCGGTAGGCGACCGCCCGCAGGTGGGCCCGGTGGGCCTCGAACCGCTCCGCCAGCCAGCCGGTCTCGTTCACGTCACATCCTCGGGTCGCGATCCGTCATCGTACTGACCGGCAGGAGCCGGCCGATGTGACACCACGAGGAGGCGCACCGATGGCCGCAGGACTCCGCACCGTCATCTACCCCGTCAAGGACCTCAACCGGGCCAAGGCGATCTTCACCGAGCTGCTCGGGACCGCGCCGTCCATGGACGAGCCGTACTACGTCCAGTTCGGCGCCGGCGACCAGGAGGTCGGCCTCGACCCCAACGGCCACGGCAAGGGCATGACCGGCCCGGTCGGCTACTGGCACGTCGACGACATCGAGGGCGCCCTGGCCCGCCTCCTCGCCGCCGGCGCCGAGGCCCAGCAGCCGGTCAGCGACGTCGGCGGCGGCCGCCGCATCGCCACCGTCCTGGACCCCGACGGCAACGTCATCGGCCTGCTGCAGAAACCCTGACCGACGGGGGCTGCACGCACCGGGGCGGTCGCCGGCCTGGTCCCCGCCCCGGGACGGTGGGTCGGGCCCATGCCCGAACTGGCACGGGTGGGCCCTCGCGAGGGAGGCACCTCGCAGTTGCGGGCTGAACCCCGTCAATAACCTGCGAACGCCGGGAGCCATGCTAGGATCACCGGCAAATGCCAAGCTATCGAATCGGCCAGGTGGCCGACCTGCTCGGGGTGAGCGTCGACACGGCCCGGCGGTGGGCGGACACAGGACGGCTGGGGGCGCGGCGGACCGAAGGGGGCCAGCGGGTGGTCGACGGGGCCGCCCTGGCCGAGTTCATGACCGGGCTGCGGCACAGGCCCGAGTACGACGGGGTGGTCGCCCAGTCGGCCCGCAACCGGTTCCAGGGGATCGTCACCCGGGTGGTCAAGGACGAGATCGTGGCCAAGGTTGAGCTGCAGACCGGGCCCTACCGGGTGGTGTCGCTGATGACCCGGGAGGCCGCCGACGAGCTCGGGCTCGTCCCCGGGATGCTGGCCGTGGCCGCGGTCAAGGCGACCAACGTGGTGGTCGAGCTGCCCGGGCCGCCGCGTGGCGAACCAACGTCGAGGGAGAGGTAGAGGAGGCCGCATGCCCCGTTCCCGGACCCGCCCGGCCGCCGTGCTGGCGGCGGTAGCGCTCCTGCTCGCCGGCTGCGGCGGCGACGACTCGGGCGGCGGCTCGGGGGCGGCCACGCCCGGCGACGTCAAGGTGTTCGCGGCCGCCTCGCTGACCGCCGCCTTCACCGAGATCGGCGAGCAGTACACCGTCGCCAACGGCGGCACCAAGGTGACCTTCAACTTCGCCGGCAGCCAGGCCCTGGCCACCCAGATCCAGCAGGGCGCTCCGGCCGACGTGTTCGCCGCGGCCGACCTCACCAACATGGACAAGGTCAAGGACCTGACCGGCCCCCCGCGGAACTTCGCCAGCAACCGGCTCCAGATCGTGGTCGAGAAGGGCAACCCCAGGAACATCCAGCGCCTCGACGACCTGGCCTCCAGCGGCCTCAAGGTGGTCCTGGCCGCCCCCGAGGTGCCGGCCGGCAGGTACGCGGCCGCGATCCTGGGCAAGGCCGGCGTCACCGTCCAGCCGGTGTCGCAGGAGGACAACGTCAAGGCGGTTGTCACCAAGGTGTCCCTGGGCGAGGCCGACGCCGGGATCGTCTACGTCACCGACGTCACCGCCGGTGGGGACAAGGTCGAGGGGGTCGAGATCCCCGAGGACCAGAACGTCCTGGCGGCCTACCCGATCGCCACCGTCAAGGGGGGCAAGGCCCAGGACCAGGCCCAGGCGTTCGTGGACCTGGTCCTCTCGGCCGAGGCCCAGCAGGTCCTCAAGGAGCACGGGTTCCTGCCGCCGCCGACCACGTGACCGCCACCGCCCGGCGCCGCCAGGCGGCCACCCCCGGAGGCCGGGCGCCGATCGGCTTCGCCGTCCCGGCCGCCCTGGCCGTCGGGTTCCTGGCCGTTCCCCTGATCGCCCTGCTCGGGCGGACCCCGTGGGCCGACATGGGGGCGGAGCTGGCCACCCCCCGGGTGCTGGAGGCGGTGCGGCTGTCGCTGGTCTGCTCGGTGGGGGCGGTGGCGGTGTCGGTGGTGCTGGGCGTCCCCCTGGCCTTCCTGCTGGCCCGGGTCGAGTTTCCCGGCCGCAACCTGGTACGGGCGCTGACCACCCTGCCGATGGTGCTGCCGCCGGTGGTCGGCGGGGTGGCCCTGCTGCTGGCCTTCGGCCGCCGCGGGCTGATCGGCCAGTGGCTGGACGAGGTCTTCGGCATCACCCTGCCCTTCACCACCGCCGGGGCCATCCTGGCCGAGGCCTTCGTGGCCATGCCGTTCCTGGTCATCACCACCGAGGCCGGGCTGCGGGCCATGGACCGGCGCTTCGAGGACGCCGCCGCCACCCTGGGCGCCGGCCGCTGGCTCACCTTCCGGCGGGTCACCCTGCCGCTCGTCGCCCCCTCGCTCGGCGCGGGGGTCGCGCTGTGCTGGGCGCGGGCACTGGGGGAGTTCGGCGCCACCATCACCTTCGCCGGCAACCTCCCCGGCGTCACCCAGACCATGCCCCTGGCCGTCTACATCGCCCTGGAGACCGACCTGGAGGCGGCCATCGCCCTCAGCCTGGTCCTGCTGGCCATCTCCCTGGCCGTGCTGATCGCCCTCCGGGACCGCTGGTTCCCGACGGCATGAGCCTGGAGGCCGGGCTGCGGCTGACCCTGGGGCGGCTGGACCTCGAGGTCGAGCTGGCCGTGGCCACCGGCGAGCTGGTGGTGCTGCTCGGGCCCAACGGGGCCGGCAAGACCACCCTGCTGCGGGCCCTGGCCGGGCTGCTGGCCCTGGACCGCGGCCGGGTCGTGCTCGACGGGGCCGTGCTGGAGGACACCGCGAGCGGAACCTGGGTGCCGGCCGAGCGGCGGCCGGTCGGGTTCGTGTTCCAGGACTACCTGCTCTTCCCCCACCTGTCGGCGCTGGAGAACGTCGCCTTCGGGCTGCGCGCCCGCGGCCTGGGCCGGGCCGAGGCCCGCCGGAGGGCGGCGGCCTGGCTGGACCGGGTCGGCCTGGCCGCCCACGCCTCGGCCCGGCCCCGGGCCCTGTCCGGCGGCCAGGCCCAGCGGGTCGCCCTGGCCCGGGCCATGGTGGGCGACCCGCGGCTGCTGCTCCTGGACGAGCCGCTGGCCGCCCTTGACGCCGCCACCCGCACCGAGGTCCGCCGCGACCTGCGCCGCCACCTGGCCTCCTTCGACGGCACTCGGCTGCTGGTCACCCACGACCCCCTGGAGGCCATGGCCCTGGCCGACCGGCTGGTCGTCCTGGAAGGCGGCCGCGTCACCCAGACCGGCCGCCCGGCCGAGGTCAGCGCGCGGCCCCGCTCCCGGTACGTGGCCGAGCTGGTCGGGGTCAACCTGTACCGGGGCCGGGCCGGCGGCGACGGCGTCGAGCTGGCTGGCGGGGGACGGCTGGTCGCCGCCGGCGAGCACCGGGGCGAGGTGTTCGCCGCCGTCCACCCCCGCGCCGTCGCCCTGCACCGGCGCCCGCCCGAGGGCACGCCCCGCAACGTGCTGGACGGCACCGCCGATACCCTGGACGTGGTCGGCGACCGGGTGCGGGTCCGGGTCGCCGGCCCGGTCCCGATCGTGGCCGAGGTCACGCCGGCCGCCGCCGCCGAGCTGCGCCTGGCCGACGGCGGCCCGGTCTGGGCCAGCGTCAAGGCCACCGAGATCACCATCTACCCCGCCTGACCATGGAGCCGCCTGCTGGACGGCACCCCGGTCCTGGACGTCAAGCCGTTCGAGCCCCACCTCGACGTCTTCGGCCTGGACCCACCGGCCGAGCTCACGCCGGAGCCCGACGAGACCCGACCGGCCGGGCCACCACCCCGGCCACCGACGGCCCGGTCAGGGCCTCGACGGTGAACCCGCCGTCGGTCAGGTGGCCGGCCAGCGCGTCGGGGACCGTTGCCGGTCCCCGGCCCGGGGTGCCGTAACCGTAGAAGAGGAACAGGGCACCACCGGGCGCGAGCAGGGCCCGGATCAGCTCCAGCTCGCGGGCCGGGGTGCGGACCCAGAACAGGTTGACGTTCATGGCGAAGACCTTGTCGTACCCGCCCGGGCCCTCGGGCAGGTCGGTGGGGCGCAGCGACTCCAGGTCGGCGGTGCGCAGGACCGCCCGGCCGGCGGCGACGTGGCCGGCGTTGCGGGCGGCGGCCCGGCGGATGGCGGTGGGGGACCGGTCGATGGCGGTGATGCGGCCGCCGGCCAGCTGCTCGCAGACGAGCGAGACCGCCACCCCGGGGCCGCAGCCGATCTCCAGGAGACGGTCGCCGGGATCCGGGGCCATGACGCGCACGGCCCAGCGGATGCGCTCCGGGGACCGAACGGCCGGTCGCGGCATAGCTCCGCTCCTCAGGCGTCGGCCAGCAGGCGGGCCCGCTGCTCCTCCACGTCGAAGTCGGCGGCCGGCCAGCTCAGCTTCATGTCCTCGAGCTGCTCGACCAGCAGCTTGGCGACCGCCCAGTCGCGGTACCACTTGCGGTCGGCCGGGACCCGGTACCAGGGGGCGACGTCGGTGCTGCAGCGCTCCAGGGCGGCCGCGTACGCCTCCTGGTAGTCGGCCCAGAAGGCCCGCTCGTCGATGTCGCGCGGGTTGAACTTCCAGTGCTTGGTCGGCTCGTCCAACCGGGCCAGCAGCCGCTGACGCTGCTCCTCCTTGGAGATGTGGAGGAACACCTTGACCACGCGGATGTCGTCGGAGACCAGGCGGGCCTCGAAGCGGTTGATGGCGGCGTAGCGCCGGCTCCAGGCCGACCGCGGGACCAGGTTGTGGACGCGGACGACCAGCACGTCCTCGTAGTGCGAACGGTCGAACACTCCCAGCTTGCCCGGCCCGGGCACCCGCCTCCGGATCCGCCACAGGAAGTCGTGGGCCAGCTCCTCCCTGGTCGGCGCCCTGAACGACACGACGGTGCACCCCTGCGGGTCGACCTGGCCGATGACGTGCCGGATGGTCCCGCCCTTGCCCGAGGTGTCCATGCCCTGGAGGATCAGCAGCAGGCGGCGCGTCCCGCCGCTGGCCCCCTCGGCGTGCAGCCGCTCCTGCAGGTCGGACAGGCGCGGGCCGAGGGCGGCCAGCTCGGCCTTGCCGGCCGCCTTGCCGCCGTCGAAGCCGGGCGTGTCGCGGGGGTCGAGCGCGTTCAGGTCGACCGGGCCGTCCGGGACCCGCAGCAGGTCCGAGACCCGTACGGCTGCCTTGGAGCTCTTGCCCATGCGTCGCCTTTCCAGTCGGGGGACCGATGGCCGGCATCCTACGCGACCCCGGTCCTGGGAGACTGGGGTCATGACGCGCCTGTTCGTGGCCGTGCGGCCCCCGCCCGAGGTGGTCGCGCTGCTCGCGGCCCTGGAGCGGCCGGCACTCCCGGGCGTGCGCTGGTCGGTGCCCGAGCAGTGGCTGGTCAAGCTGCGCCCCCTCGGCCGCGTCGACGGCCGGGTCGTGCCGGGGCTGCGCGTCGCCCTCGAGGCCGAGCTGGCCGGGGCGCCGGCCGTGACCTGCCGGCTCGGCCCGGCGACCCGCCGCCTCGGCGGGCAGTGGCTGGGCGCGCCCGTCCACGGGCTCGACGACCTGGCCGCGGTCGTGTTCGAGGCGACCCAGGAGCTGGTGCCGGTCACCCACCCCCAGCCGTTCCAGGCCGACGTGGTCCTGGCCCGGGGCCGGGTGCCGGGGGAGCTGGCCGGCCGGCCCGTCGCCGGGTCGTGGACGGCCCGGTCGGTGTCGCTGGTGGCCGACCGCTCCGCACCCGGGGCGGTGCGGCTCGACGACCTGGCCCGCTTCCCGCTCGGGGACCCCGGGCCGGCCTGATCAGCTCCCCGAGGCCGTGCCCTGGCCGCGCGGGAGGACCGCCTCCGCGAACCCGCCGACTTCGGCCAGCCAGCGGCCGGGCAGGTCGCGGTGGAGGCAGTGGCCGCCGTCGAAGGCCACGAACCGTTCCGGACCCACGGCGACGCGGACGGCCTCGCGGTCGGGGCCCTGGAGGGCGCCGGCCCGGCCCTCGAGGAACCCGTCGCCGACCCGGCCGGCCAGGACCAGCAGCGGGACCGGGACCGCGGCCACCAGGGCCGTCAGGTCAAAGACCAGGTGGCCCCGGAGGCCGGCGGCGACCGCGGACGCGTCGGCGGCCGCGATGCCGTCGACCGAGTGCTGGACGTCCTCGTCGGCCCAGGTCGGGTTGGCCTCGCGCTCCCGGCGGACCAGGCGCTCGCGATCGTCGCGGACCAGGCGGGCGTCGGTCTCGACCCCGGCGGCCAGGGCCTCGGCGGCGCCGTCCCCCATCCTGCCGGGCGGGTCCTCGAGGACCACGGCCCGGGCCGCCCCCGGGTCCTGACCGGCCAGGGCGGCGGCCACGATGCCGCCCAGGCTGTGGCCGACCAGCAGGTCGACCGGCCCGCCGAGCCGGCCGGTGACGCCCTCCACCAGGCGGTCGAGGTCCAGCGGGCCGGTCGGCCGCGGCCAGTCGCCGTGGCCCGGCAGGTCGAGCGCGTCCACCGTCCAGCCCATGCCGGCCAGGGCCGGGCCGATCCGCCACCAGGTGGCGGCGGTGGACATCATCCCGTGGAGCAGCGCCACCCGGCCGCGGGCCGGGCCGGCGGGGTCCCAATGCAGGTTCACGCCACCTCCAGGAGGGCGGGCAGCAGATGGGCCGCGACCAGCTCGGTGGCTGGCCGCCAGCGGGGCGGGAGCTGGTCGGTCGGGGGCGGTCCGGGGTCGAAGCGGGGGTCGCCGGTGACGACCACGACCGCCCGGGCGGCGGGGACGGCGGCCACCAGCTGCCCGGCCCAGCCGGCGGCGAAGACGTGGTCGGGCGCGACCCACAGCAGGTAGCCGTACGGTCGGTCCTCGGGGGGACCGCCGCCGGTGTGGGCGGTGGCCATGTCGGCGGCGAAGGCCGGGTCCAGGAGCTGCCGGCCCCGCCAGCGGCCGCCGTCGAGCCACAGCCGGCCCAGCTTGGCCAGGTCGGCCGCGGCCAGCCGCAGATGCCCGGCGCCGTAGTGGAAGCCGTCGGGGTCCCTCGGCCAGCGCCACCCGGTGATCCCCAGGGGCGCGAACAGCCGCGGCTCGGCGTAGCCGGCCAGCGGCATGCCGACGACCGCGCTCAGGGCGGCGCCGAGCAGGTGGGCGCCGCCGTTGTCGTACCGGAACCTGGTCCCCGGCGGGTCCAGCTGCGGGGCGGCCGCGATCCGGTCCAGCCAGCCCGCCGGCAGGGCCATGACCTCGTCGATCTCGAACGGCCCGTCGGTCTCGGCCCCCCGGGTCATGGTGAGCAGCTGGCGGACGGTGTGGGCGGCCGCGGGCGTGCCGTCCAGGCGGGGCAGGACCCGGCCGGCCGGCAGGTCGAGGTCGCCCAGGCGCCCCTCGCGCACCGCGATCCCGCACAGGGTCGCCACCACCGACTTGGTCACCGAGAACACGTCGGCCACCCGCGGCCCCCGGTAGTGCCGGTCGAACACCACCTCGCCGCCGACCTCCACGAGGAGGTGGCTGGTGTGGGCGTAGGCTGGCTCGGACCGGATCGCCTCGTCGATCAGCCGGCAGGCATCCATCGGTGTGGGCACCCCGACAGTATGATCGCGGGGTCGCACGACCGTCGGAGGTTGCCATGAGGAAGCGGCGGGACCCTTCCCTTCAGGACGACGACGGCCCAAGGCTGATCTCCCTGCAGGACAAGCACGACGCCGACCGGCTGCTGCAGCAGGCCTACGCGGCCGGCGAGATCGACCTGGAGGAGCTCAAGCGCCGCCGGGGCAAGGTCTACGCGGCCGTGACCCCGCGCGAGCTGTGGAAGGCGAGCGGCCACCGGGCCGGGTCGCGGGAGCGGGCCGACAAGGCCGAGATCAAGCGCTCCATCCGCCTGCAGCTGGCGATCGTGGTCTTCGCCGCCGTCATCATGGTGTTCGTGCTGCTCGGGACCATCCTCAACGCCCAGGGGGGCACCGTGGACACGCCCATCTTCCCCTGGGACTGGGGGAGCAGCGGCGACTAGCGCCCGCCCCCCTTGACTTCCATAGTGGTGCTATTACAATAACCCCACTATGATGAAGCAGCGGCTGACCCGGGCCGAGCGGAGCGCCCAGACCCGGGCCGAGCTGATGGACTCGGCCCGGCGGCTGTTCCTGCGCCGCGGGTTCCACGCGGCCTCGCTCGAGCTGGTGGCCGAGGAGGCCGGGTTCACCATCGGGGCCGTCTACTCCCGCTTCGGCGGCAAGGCCGACCTGTTCCTGGCCATCCTCGACGAGCGGATCGACCAGCTCGTGGCCGAGGTGGCCGAGGTGGCCCGCACCGACCAGCCCATCCCGGCCCACGCCGAGCTGCTGGCCGGGCGGCGCATGGCCCTGCTGGAGCGGGAGCGCGAGTGGTTCCCGCTGGTGGTCGAGTTCTGGGCCCACGCGGCCCGGGACGAGCGCCTGCGGCGCGAGTTCGCCGCCCGCCACGAGCGCCTGGTCGGGGCCTACGCCGGCCTCATCGAGGCCGACTACGCCCGCCTCGGCCTGCCCCTGCCCCTGGCCCCCGAGGTGCTGGCCAGGGCGGTGGTGGCGATGGGCAACGGCGTCGCCCTGGAGCGGCTGGCCGACCCCGACCGGGTGCCCGAGGGGCTGCTGTCCACCATGGCCATCGCCTTCCTGCGGGGCGCGGCCGCCGGCGACCCGGCGGCGGAACGGAGGTCCTGACATGGACGCCACCTACCAGGCCAAGCGGATCACCGACATGGCGGGAGCGATGCGCCTGGCCCGCGAGCTCATCGGGCACGACCACTGGAGCGCCGAGCAGCTGGAGGCCTTCCAGCGCCGGCGGCTCGATGAGGTCGTGCGGCACGCCACGGCCAGCTCGCCCTTCTACCGCGAGCGCTACGCCGGCCTCGACCCCGGCGACCCGGTCGAGCTGCGGCGCCTGCCGGTGGTCGACAAGGCGACGGTGATGGAGCGCTTCGACGACCTGGTCACCGACCGGCGGCTCACCCTGGCCGCGGTCGAGGCCCACCTGGACGGCCTGGACCGCGACGAGCTGCTGCTGGGCCGCTACCGGGCCATGGCCACCGGCGGGAGCACCGGCCGCAAGGGCGTGTTCGTCACCGACCGGGCCGAGTGGCGCCAGTACCTGGCCGGCTTGTTCCGCTGGAACCACTACGTGGGGCTCCGGCCCCGGCTGCCGCGGCGGCTGCGGATCGCCTCCGTCGCCGCCGCCCGGCCCCTGCACATGACCTACCGGATGGCGGCCAGCATCGACGTCGGCCTCTACCGGGTCCTGCGGCTGGAGGCGGCCACCCCGCTCGCGGCCATGGTCGAGGCCCTCAACCGGCACCAGCCCGAGTTCCTTTACGCCTACGGGTCGGTGCTCGGGCTGCTGGCGGGCGAGCAGCTCGACGGCCGCCTCCGGATCAGCCCCGTGACCATCGCCAGCTCGGGCGAGACCCACACCGACGAGCTGCGCGACGCCATCCGGGCCGCCTGGGGGAGCAGCTCCTTCGAGCTGTACGCCATGACCGAGGCCGGCATCCTCGGCTCCCACTGCGACCGCCACCGCGGCATCCACCTGTTCGAGGACCAGGCCATCGTCGAGGCCGTCGACGAGCGGGACCGGCCCGTCCCGGCCGGGCAGGTCGGCCACAAGCTGCTCGTCACCAACCTGGTCACCCGGACCCAGCCGCTGCTCCGCTACGAGGTCTCGGACATGGTGGCCGTGGCCGGCGAGCGCTGCCCCTGCGGCCGCCCGTTCCGGCTGCTGGCCGGGATCGAGGGCCGCAACGACGACATCCTCCACCTGCCGGCCGCGGCCGGGGGCACGGTCGCCGTCCACCCCCTGGCCC
>DASUPQ010000125.1 GCA_036280995.1 Actinomycetota bacterium
TCGCCGAGGAGGCCGGGGCCGTCGCGGTCATGGCCCTGGAGCGGGTGCCGGCCGACATCCGGGTCCAGGGCGGGGTGGCCCGCATGAGCGACCCCGAGCTGATCCACCAGATCATGGACGCCGTGTCGATCCCGGTCATGGCCAAGGCCCGCATCGGCCACTTCGTCGAGGCTCAGGTGCTCCAGGCCATCGGCGTCGACTACGTCGACGAGTCCGAGGTCCTGTCCCCGGCCGACGAGGCCCACCACGTGGACAAGTGGCAGTTCACCGTGCCCTTCGTGTGCGGCGCGACCAACCTGGGCGAGGCCCTGCGCCGGATCGCCGAGGGCGCGGCCATGATCCGCTCCAAGGGCGAGGCCGGCACCGGCAACGTGATCGAGGCCGTGCGGCACATGCGGGCCATCGCCGGCGGCATCCGCCGCCTGCACGGCCTGCGGGAGGACGAGCTGTTCACCGCCGCCAAGGAGCTGGCCGCCCCCTACGACCTGGTCGCCGAGGTCGCGGCCGAGGGCCGCCTGCCGGTGGTGCTGTTCACCGCCGGGGGGATCGCCACCCCGGCCGACGCGGCCATGATGATGCAGCTCGGCGCCGACGGCGTGTTCGTCGGCTCGGGCATCTTCAAGTCCGGCGACCCGGCCCGCCGGGCCCGGGCCATCGTCGAGGCGACCACCTTCTCCCGCGACCCCGAGATCGTGGCCAAGGTGTCGCGCGGGCTCGGCGAGCCGATGGTCGGCATCGCCGCCGTGCCCGAGGGCGAGCGGCTGGCCGACCGCGGCTGGTAGGGAGCCCGATGCCCGCACCCAGGGTCGGCGTCCTGGCCTTCCAGGGCGACGTCCGCGAGCACCTGGCCGCCCTGGCCGCCGTCGGGGCCGACCCGGTCGAGGTCCGCACCATGGCCGACCTCGATTCCGTGGAGGGCCTGGTCGTGCCCGGGGGCGAGTCGACCGTGATCGGCAAGCTGGCCGCCCGCTACGGGCTGCTGGCGCCGCTGCGGGCGCGGGTCGCGGACGGCCTGCCGGTGCTCGGGACCTGCGCCGGCATGATCTTCCTGGCCCGCGAGGTCGAGGGGCCGTCCCAGGACCTGCTGGGCGTCCTGGACGTGCGGGTCCGCCGCAACGCCTTCGGCCGCCAGGTGGCCTCCTTCGAGGCCGGGGTGGACGTCAAGGGCGTGGACGGCGGCCCGGTGTCGGGCGCGTTCATCCGCGCCCCCTGGGTGGCCGAGGCCGCCCCCGAGGTCGAGGTGCTGGCCGAGGTCGACGGCAAGGTGGTGGCCGTGCGCCAGGGCAACCTGCTCGCCACCGCCTTCCATCCCGAGCTGACCGGCGAGGTGCGCCTGCACCGCTGGCTGGTCGACCTGGTCGCGGAGAGGAGTTCGTCATGAGCGGGCATTCGAAGTGGTCGACCATCAAGCACCAGAAGGGCGCCAAGGACGCCCGCCGGGGCAAGCTGTTCGCCAGGCTGATCCGGGCCATCGAGGTCGCGGCCCGCGAGGGCGGCAGCAACCCCGACGGCAACCCGACCCTGGCCGACGCCATCCAGAAGGCCAAGGACAGCTCGGTGCCCAACGACACCATCGACCGGGCCGTCAAGCGGGGCGCCGGCGAGCTGGGCGGCCAGCGCCTCGAGCTGGCCACCTACGAGGCGTACGCCCCCGGCGGGGTGGCGCTGATGGTCGAGGCCCTGACCGACAACCGCAACCGCACCGCCGCCGACGTCCGCCACGTGGTCACCAAGGGCGGCGGCAGCCTGGCCGACGCCGGCAGCGTGGCCTACCTCTTCCACCGCCGCGGCCAGCTGGTCGTGCTCGGCGACGACGTCGACGAGGACCGGGTCATGGAGGTCGCCCTGGAGGCCGGCGCCGAGGACGTCGAGCAGGGTGACCAGGGCTTCACCGTCACCACCGCCCCCGGCGACCTGCGCGCCGTCCGGGCCGCCTTCGACGCCGCCGGCATCGCCTACGACTCGGCCGAGGTCACCATGGTCCCCAGCATGTCGGTGCCTCTGGACCGCGACGTGGCCCTCCGGGTCCTGCGCCTCCTCGACGCCCTCGAGGACCTCGACGACGTCCAGGACGTCTACGCCAACTTCGACATCCCCGACGAGGTCATGGCCGAGGTCAGCTGACCGTCACGGATGAGGGGCGGAAGCCGGCCTCCTTGCCAGCCCCGGCCGGCGTGCTGTTCCCCGCCGGCCGGGCGCGGGACCGGGTTACAGGCGGCCGCGACGGCGGCTGAACAGGAACAGCACCAGCAGCACGATGATGATGATCAAGAGCAGGGTACCGAGCCGCATCTCGCCTCCCTTCGGGTCGAGCGCCGCCTACCCGTCCGGGGCGGAGGCTAACCAACCAAACCGGGCGGGGATGGTTGAGCCTGACGGGGGCAGGGGGTAGGCTGCCGCCAAACACCTGTTCGAGAAGCGGAGGGCCGGCCATGCGGGTGCTCGGGGTCGATCCCGGGCTCGGTCGCTGCGGGTGGGCCGTGCTCGAGGGGCGCAGGGGCCGGGTGACGGCCGCCGGGTACGGGACCATCACCACCGACGGCGAGCAGGTCGCGCCCCGGCTGGCCGCCCTGGCGGCGCGGCTGCGGGAGGTGCTGGCCGCCCACCGGCCGGAGGCGCTGGCCATCGAGCGGCTCTTCTTCAACGCCAACGTGCGCACGGCCATGACCGTCGGCCAGGCCTCCGGGGTGGTGCTGCTGCTGGCCGCCGAGCACGGCCTCGAGGTCACCGCCTACACCCCGCCGCAGGTCAAGCAGGCCGTCACCGGCAGCGGGAGCGCGCCCAAGGAGCAGGTCGGGTACATGGTCAAGGCGCTCCTCGGGCTGACCTCGGTCCCGGCCCCGGCCGACACCGCCGACGCCCTGGCCGTGGCCCTGTGCCACCTCAACCACACCGGCCTGGCCGCCCCCGGCGCCCGGCCCGGCGGCAATGGAGCCGCCCTCGGGTCCGCCCCGGCCGCCGACTGGCTGGCCCGGGCCGCCCCGACCTCCCCTGGGCTCGCCAAGGGGGCCGGACGGTGATCGCCAGCCTGCGCGGGCGGCTGCTCGAGGTCCTGGCCGACGGGGCCGTGATCGAGGTCGGCGGGGTCGGGTACCGGGTGCACCTGACCCCCAAGGCGGCCGCCGGGCTGCCCCGCGACGGCGAGGTGCTGGTCCACACCGTCACCTACGTGCGCGAGGACACCCTGGCCCTGTACGGCTTCGCCACCACCGACGAGCGCCGCGCCTTCGAGCAGCTGCTGACCGCCACCGGGGTCGGGCCCAAGCTCGCCCTGGCCGTGCTGGCCGTGCATTCCCCCGACGCCCTGCGCCGGGCCGTGAGCGCCGGCGACGCCGACGCCCTGACCCTGGTCTCCGGGGTCGGGCGCAAGGGCGCGGCCCGGCTGATCCTGGAGCTCAAAGGCAAGCTGGGCGACGGCGAGCCCGACCTGCCGGTCGAGCCGGCCGGCCGCCCGGCCTACGCCGAGGTCCGCGAGGCCCTTGGCGCCCTCGGCTACGGGCCGGCCGAGATCAAGACCGCCCTGGCCACCCTCCCGGCCGACGCCGGCGAACGCCCGACCGAGGAGCTCCTGCGGCTCGCCCTGCGCGGATTGGGCTCGAGCCGGTGACCGACACCGAGGGGTTCGGGGAGCCCCAGGGAAGTGCCCCGATGAACAGAGAGGACCTCCTCGACCCCTGGCCCTCGGACTCCGAGCGGGCCAGCGAGGGCAGCCTGCGCCCGCGCAAGCTGGACGAGTTCGTCGGCCAGGCCAGGGTCCGCGAGCAGCTCGGGATCGTGCTCGAGTCGGCCCGCCGGCGCGGCCTGCCCCCCGACCACCTGCTGTTCTCCGGGCCCCCGGGCCTGGGCAAGACCAGCCTGGCCGCGATCGTGGCCGCCGAGCTGGGGGTCGGCTTCCGGGTCACCTCCGGTCCGGCCCTGGAGCGGGCCGGCGACCTGGCCGCCATCCTCACCGGCCTGGAGCCGGGGGACGTGCTGTTCGTGGACGAGATCCACCGCCTCCCCCGGGCGGTCGAGGAGGTCCTCTACCCGGCCATGGAGGACTTCCAGATCGATGTCGTGCTCGGCAAGGGGCCGGGGGCGCGCAGCCTGCGCCTCGACCTGCCCCGCTTCACCCTGGTCGCCGCCACCACCCGCACCGGGCTGATCACCTCGCCGCTGCGCGACCGCTTCGGCTTCTCGGCCCGGCTCGACTACTACGGGCCGGCCGACCTGCAGGCCATCGTCACCCGCTCGGCGGCCATCCTCGGGGTGGCCATCGACCAGGCCGGGGCCGAGGTCCTGGCCAGGCGGTCACGGGGCACCCCGCGGATCGCCAACCGGCTGCTGCGCCGGGTCCGCGACTACGCCGAGGTCCGGGCCGACGGGTCGGTGGACGCGGCCGTGGCCGAGGCCGCCCTCGAGCTGTTCGAGGTCGACCGCCTCGGCCTGGACAAGCTCGACCTGGCCCTGCTGCGGGTGCTGTGCGAGCGGTTCGGCGGCGCCCCGGTCGGCCTGGCCACCCTGGCCGTGTCCGTCGGCGAGGAGCAGGACACGGTCGAGGACGTGGCCGAGCCCTACCTGCTCCAGCTCGGCTTCCTGCAGCGGACCCCCCGCGGCCGGGTGGCGACCGCGGCCGCCTTCGCCCACCTCGGCCTCAGCCCGCCCCGGGGCACGGGAGCCGCCCCGTCTCCGGGCTCCCTCTTCGAGGACCGGCCGGAGTAGGATTGCCGCCGCATCGGCACCCCCGGAGGTCGGAAATCCATGGAAGGTAGCGGGTCACTCGTCATCCTCGTGCTGATGGTCGCCGTCTTCTACTTCCTGCTCATCCGTCCCCAGCAGCGCCGCCTCAAGGCGCTGCAGTCGCTGCAGTCCTCGCTGCAGCTGGGGGACGAGATCGTCACCTCGGCAGGGTTCCTCGGCACCATCCGCCGCTTCGACGGGGAGATCGTCACCATCGAGCTGTCCCCGGGCGTCGAGGCCCGGGTCAACCGCCGGGCCATCTCGGGCAAGGTCAACCCCGAGCCGGCGGGCGGGACGGCCGAGGTCGCCGACGAAGAGGAGCGGCCCGAACGATGACCCTCCCGGAGCGCCGGGCCGCGGCCCCCGAGCTCCGCCTGCTCGACCAGGTGGCCGGCCACCAGGCCATCCAGACCTACATCGCCCTCGCCGACCAGTTCACCGGGAGGCTGGGCTACACCGAGCACGGCTTCCGGCACGCCAACCTGGTCGGCCACATCGCCTACAACATCCTCGACCGGCTCGGCTACGACCGGCACCTGGCCGAGCTGGCCGCCGTCGCCGGCTACCTGCACGACGTCGGCAACGTGATCTCGCGCCAGAACCACCCCCAGACCTCGGCCCTGCTCGCCCTGCCCGTGCTGGCCGAGCTGGGCATGGCCACCGAGGACATCGGCCTGGTCATCGGGGCCATCGGCAACCACGAGGAGGAGCTCGGCCACCCCGTGTCGCCGGTGTCGGCGGCGGTCAACATCGCCGACAAGTCCGACGTCCACCGCTCCCGGGTACGCAAGGACGCGCGGGTCGAGTTCGACATCCACGACCGGGTGAACTACTCGGCCACCCACTCGTTCGTGCGGGTCGACGCCACCAGCCGCACCATCACCCTGGAGCTCCAGATCGACACGGCGGTGTCCGACATCCTCGAGTACTTCGAGATCTTCCTGACCCGCATGATGATGTGCCGCCGGGCCGCCGAGGGCCTGGACTGCAAGTTCCGCATGACCGTCAACGGCCACAGCCTGCTCTAGCCCGCTCGAACGCGGGAGAAAACCGCTAGGCTCTCTGTTTCGAACCCCTTGCAGCACGAAGGAGCCACAAGTCCGTGCCAGGAATCCGTCGCTACGTCATCCCGCTGCTGGTCGTGTTCGCGCTGGTCGGCGTGGTCTGGGCGGTGGTCCTGGTCCAGGGGCTGGAGCCCCGGCTCGGCCTCGACCTGCGCGGCGGGTCCACCGTCACCTTCGTGCCGACCAACCCGCGGGGCGGCGAGCCGACCCAGCAGCAGCTCGACACCACCGTCGACATCATCCGCAGCCGGGTGAACTCCAAGGGCGTGGCCGAGTCCGAGGTCAACCTCGAGGGCGGCAACATCGTCGTGTCCATCCCCGACGTGCCCAACCCCGACGAGGTGATCGCCGCCGTCGGCACCACCGCCCAGCTCCAGTTCCGCCCGGTCAAGGAGGTCGTGGCGCCGAACGACCCCAAGTACAACCAGGGCGAGTTCAAGGCCGTCGACTGCGCCAAGCCCGAGACCTACTCGACCAAGGACGTCCCCGACAAGGACGTGGTCCTCTGCTCCCGGACCGAGGGTCGGCTGGCGCCCGACGCCAACTCGGCCAAGCTGCTGATGGGTCCGGTCGCCCTCGGCGGCACCGACGTCGCCTCGGCCCAGGCCCAGCTGGCCCAGACCGGCCAGGGCGGGGTGACCACCGGCGAGTGGGTGACGGCCCTCAACTTCAGCGGCCGCGGCGGCGACAAGTTCGAGGAGCTCACCGGCAAGGCGGCCTGCAACCAGGTGGGCGACGTCAAGCGCCAGATCGCCATCACCCTGGACGCGGTCGTGATCAACAGCCCGCCGGTGGCCGAGAGCATCCAGTGCGACCAGGGCATCAGCGGCGGCCAGGCCGAGATCACCGGCCAGACCCAGGCCGAGGCCGAGAACCTGGCCCCGCTGATCTCCTCGGGCGCCCTGCCCCTCAAGCTCGACCCGCAGACCCGCACCACCGTCAGCGCCACCCTGGGGGCCGACTCGCTGCGGGCCGGCCTCATCGGCGGGGCCGTCGGGCTCGGCCTGGTGCTCCTGTACGTGCTCGTCTACTACCGCGGCCTGGGCCTGGTCATCTGGGTCGGCCTGGTCATCGCGGCCGCCCTCAACGTCGGCATCGTCATCGTCATGGGCGAGCTGATCGGCTTCACCCTGACTCTGGCCGGGATCGCCGGCCTGATCGTGGCCGTCGGCATCTCCGCCGACACCTACGTGGTCTTCTTCGAACGGCTGAAGGACGAGGTCCGTGAGGGCAAGTCCCTGCGCGCCTCCGTCGACCGGGGCTGGCAGCGCTCGTTCCACACCCTGGTCTCGGCCAACGCGGTGTCGTTCTTCGCCGCCGTGATCCTGTACGTGCTGGCCGTCGGCCCGGTGCGGGGCTTCGCGTTCACCCTCGGCCTGGCCACCCTGATCGACTTCTTCGCCGCCTGGTTCTTCGCCCGGCCGTCGGTCTCCCTGCTCACCCGACTCCGCCTGTTCCAGGAGGGGCGCTTCGTCGGCATCCGCGCCGCCGTCTGACCCGCAAGGAGGATCCAGTCCGTGTCCCTCGCCAGCCGCCTGTACCACGGCGAGACCAGTTACGACATCGTCGGCCGCCGGCGCCTGTGGTTCACCATCTCCGGCGTGCTCCTGCTCATCTCGCTGGTGAGCCTGTTCGTGCCCGGCCTCAACTTCGGCATCGACTTCAAGGGCGGGGCCGTGTTCCGGGTCCAGCCGCAGCAGACGGTCACCGAGGCCCAGGTCCGCGACCAGCTCGGGCCGGTGGCCGAGGTCGTGCAGATCTCCCAGAGCCAGCCGGTCGAGGTGATCGTCCAGACCGAGGTGCTGGAACCGGCCGAGGTGGCCACGATCCGGACCGAGCTGGCCGAGCTGGGCGGGGTGGAGCGCAACGAGGTCTCCACCGAGACCATCGGCTCCAAGTGGGGGAGCACCGTCTCCCGCAAGGCGGTCGTCGCCCTGCTGGTGTTCCTGGTCGTGGTGACCGCCTACGTGTCG
>DASUPQ010000126.1 GCA_036280995.1 Actinomycetota bacterium
ACCAGCAGGAGCCTGCCGCCCTCCTCGAGGAGATAGAAGTTCACCACCCCTGCGTCAGCCGGTGCACGCCTTCCGCGACCTGGGTGGTGGGCATTCTGGCTCCCGTGGTGTCGGCTCAGCAGCCGGCCCAGCGGCCGACCTGCTTGAAGCGCTGGACCCGTCCGAAGGCCTCGCGGACCCTCCCCCTGGAGATGCGGCCGTCGGCGACGGCCCGTTCGAGATGGTCGAGGACGGCCGGGACGGCGGCGTGGCCGGAGAAGACGAGCTGGTCGACCCCGGCCGCCAGGGCGCGCTCGGCGGCGGCCGGGAGGGAGAGGGTGCCGGCGAGGGCGCCCATCTCCAGGGCGTCGGAGACGACCAGGCCCTCGAAGCCCATGCGGTCGCGCAGGAGGCCGCCGACCACGGCCGGGGACAGGGTGGCCGGGTTGCGGGGGTCGACGGCGCGGACGAGCAGGTGGCCGACCATGACCGCGTCCAGGCCGGAGCGGATGGCGGCCCGGAACGGGGCCAGGTCGCGGGCGTGCAGGCGGGCCATGGGCGCGGCCACGACCGGCAGCCGGTGGTGGGAGTCGACGGTGGTGGCGCCGTGGCCGGGGAAGTGCTTGCCAACGGGAGCGACCCCGCCAGCGGCCAGGCCACGCATGTAGGCCACCGCGGCCCGGCTGACCGTCGCCGGGTCGGCCCCGAACGAGCGGTCGCCGATCACCCCGTCCCAGCTGGCCCCGGTCACGTCGAGGACCGGGGCCAGGTCGGCGGTGATGCCGAGGGCGGCCAGGTCGTGGCCGGCGGCCCGGCCGTAGCGCTCGACCCGGTCGGCGGGCAGGCGGCCCAGCTCGCGGGCTGACGGCGCGGCCCGGACGATCCCGGCCAGGCGGGCCACGCGGGTGCCGGGCTCCTGGTCGACGGCGACCTCCAGCGGGATCTCGGCCCGGCCCTTGAGGTCGGCCACCAGCGCCCGCACCTGGCCGGCGGAGGCGACGTTGGCGCGGAACAGCAGCAGCCCGCCGACGCCCCGGTCCACCAGCCCCCGGCTGACCGGCCCCGGCCTGGTCCCGGGGAAGCCGACCAGCAGCAGCTGGGCGAGCTGGACCCGGATGGACGGCAAGGCGGCGCAGGACGCCCCTTGAGGGGCCGGGGTTGTGGGCAACCGGAGCCGCCTTTTCTCGCTGTCGGCCACCCGCCCGGTTCGGAGGCCCGCGGACCCGGAGGGGGGCGGGTTGTCGTGCGCCTGGGTGTTCGCCTGGTCGCCGGCCGAACCACCCGAATCGCAGGCGGCGACCAATAAGACCAGCAGCAGCCCGGTCGCCAGCAGATGGCGCCGGGTCAGGCGTCGACCTCCTGGCCGCCTTCGGACCAGAGGGTGTGGAAGCTGCCCGGGCGGTCGACCCGCCGGTAGGTGTGGGCGCCGAAGAAGTCGCGCTGGGCCTGGAGCAGGTTGGCCGGGCCGCGCTCGCGCCGGAAGCCGTCGTAGTAGGCCAGCGACGAGGCGAACGCGGGGGTGGGCACGCCGAGCTCGACGGCGGCGGCCACGACCCGGCGCCAGGCGTCCTGGGCCTGGCCGACCGCGTCCCGGAAGTAGTCGGCGAACAGGAGGTTGCGCAGGCCGGTGTCGGCCTCGTAGGCCTCGCGGATGCGGTCCAGGAACCGGGCCCGGATGATGCAGCCGCCCCGCCAGATGGTGGCCAGGCCGCCCAGCTCGACGTCCCAGCCGTAGGTCTCGGCGGCGGCGGCGATCTGCTCGAACCCCTGGGCGTAGGCGACCACCTTGGAGGCGTAGAGGGCGTCGCGGACGTCGTCGGTGAACGCCTCGGCCCGGGTGGCGTCCAGCCGGCCGGACGGGCCCGGGAGGACCTTGGCCGCGGCCGTGCGCTGCTCCTTCTGTGACGACAGGACCCGGGCGAACACCGCCTCGGTGATGCCGGTGACGGGCACGCCCAGCTCCAGTGCGGACTGGACGGTCCAGCGGCCGGTGCCCTTCTGCTCGGCCTGGTCGAGGATCACGTCGACCAGCGGCTGGCCGGTGGCCTGGTCGACCTGGCGCAGCACCTTGGCGGTGGTCTCGATCAGGAAGGAGTCGAGGTCGCCGGCGTTCCAGCCCTCGAACACCTCGGCGAGGGTGGCCGCGCCCATGCCGACGCCCTGGCCGAGCAGGTCGTAGGCCTCGGCGATGAGCTGCATGTCGGCGTACTCGATGCCGTTGTGGACCATCTTGACGTAGTGGCCGGCGCCGCCCGGGCCGACCAGCCGGCAGCACGGCACCCCGTCGACCTGGGCGGCGATGGTGGTCAGGAGCCGCTCGACCAGCCCGTAGGCCTCGGCCGTGCCGCCGGGCATGATGCTGGGGCCGTGCAGCGCCCCCTCCTCACCCCCGGAGACGCCCGTGCCGATGAACCGCAGCCCGCGGTCGGCGCACTCCTTGGAGCGGCGGCGCGTGTCGGCGAAGTGCGAGTTGCCGGCGTCGATGACGATGTCACCGTCGTCCAGCAGCGGCGCCAGTTCCTCGATGACGCCGT
>DASUPQ010000127.1 GCA_036280995.1 Actinomycetota bacterium
CATCAGCCGCCGGTTGACCTCGGTGGAGATCCATTCACGCGCGTGCTGGGTGGAGCTGTAGAGGACGGCCGGACGCCTGCCGTCCGGTTGCTCTTGAGCGCCCTGGGTCAGCTTGACCGCGATGATCTCGCGACCCTGGCCGGTGTGGCCGAGAACCTCAAGCTTCACCAGCTGGGGGTTGTTGCGCGCCGCGGCGTAGAGTTGGTCGCGGATACCGCCGGACTCGTCGAACGAGCGCCAGACGGTGAAGCCGTTGGCGGCCTGTTGCGCCGCGAACTCCTGGACGGTCAAGCCCCCTTTGACCCGGGTCAGCTTCAAGTCGACTCCCCGGCCCCGAAGCCGGTCGGCCTGGGCCTGGTCGAGGACCAGGTCGAGCTCGATGCCATTCGCGACCCGTCGCTGGCCGCTCACTTCGATGCCCTGCTCGGCGATCGTGGCTATCTCGTCGGCCTGGACCACTGCGGTGTAGGCATCCAGCCGATCCGAGTCTCTACCTTGGCTCGGTGCGGCAGACGCGGTCGTGAGCCCCATGCAGAGAGCGGCGACTACCGCTGCGACCAGTGAAATGACAAGCGATCGACGCATGCTCCACCTCCGCGTAGGCACAACGGCGGTCACCACCGACCCCACCAACAGAACGCCAACGGTGCTGCCGACGTTACGAGCAAAGAAACAAACACCCCGGCCGCGGGGGGACTGAACCGCCCTGGTCTTGGTGGAGAGACTCAAGCAGGACCGCCCAGCGGACCAGGGCGTCGCGTCTCTCGCGGCCCCAGCCTGGGCGTGGCGATCAAGGCCGCCGCCGGGGCCGCTCAGAGCCTGGAGGGTGGCGAGCCCAAGCCGTGCCTCCGCAAGCGTTCAGCCGCGCCTCGGCGCAGAGCAGGGCATACCATCTGCCGCCGCCAATTTCGAATCGCCACGGCCAGGCGACGGCGCTGGGCCGTCGTGGGGCCGCAGAACTGCGGTTACTCACGGTCAACCAGGTAACCAGCGGACAATCAAACCCGCAGCTCGTCAGCCGTAATCGGCCGTGATGAGGCCGCTGGCCCGTATATGGCATGCAAGAGGTCAGGCGTCAGCTCGGAGTGAAGTGGCCCACCAGCTCGCGAGCGTAGTAGTCCTCCCAGCGCTCGGTGACACGGCGCTCGGTCTACTTATCTAGGCGCATCAGCAGGTAGGTCAGCTCGCTGCGGACCACTTTGCCGCCGAGCAGCTCCGGCAGCTCTGAGAGCGTGACGAGCCACTCCGCATACCAGGACGTCTTGTCCAGCAGCTCAACGGCCAGGTTCGTATCGCTTCCCTGGTCACGAGCCACCTATTCACCTTCACACGGCAGCGATCGGCAGCCCAAGTAGTGACGGCCGTGTCTAACTCTCGGAGCTACTGCGGCGAGGGCGCCTGAGCGTCTTCTCAAGAACCTCAGCTGCTTGTCGGTCGGCCGCCGCCAGGAAGTGCGTGTAGACCCGAAGTGTGGTTGCTCCCCGCCGGCGTGGCCGATCCGGCCTGACACCGTTCGCAGGTCTACCCCACCCGCGATGAGCTGAGTGGCCGCGTGGTGGCGCAGATCATGCAGCCGTGTCCGGAGGCCGAGCCGTCTGGCAAGCCGCGAGAACCGGTGCGTCACCGAGTCTGGATGCATAGGTTGTCGGCCGGCCGGGTCAAGGAGAACACATAGGCGTCCTCGGACAGCCGCACACCACAGGCCTCCGCCCGCTCGGTGCAGCGACGGTGGTGCTCATCAAGCAGCGCAACACTGTCCGCGGAGAGCGCCAGCCGGCGGGCGGCATGGGTCTTGGTGTCCTTTTCCACCACCACCCGGCCCGCGGCCTGAAAGAGGTTGCGTAGGATCAGGAGCTCGGCCGCCTCCAGGTCAACATGCGCCCACCGCAGCGCGCACAGCTCTCCCCGCCGAGCACCCGTCGTCGCGGCCAGCCACAGCAGGACCGCGAAATCCGGATCAGCCTCGTAGGCGGTCTCAAGGAGCCGGGAGACCTCCTCTGGGGTGGGCGGGCGGATCTCGGCCGACCCAAGTCGGGGTGGGCTGGCCAGGGCTGCCGGGTTGGCCGGAATCCAGCCCCAGCGGGCCGCCTGATCCAGCCCCCGGCGCAGGATCGCGTGAACCTGGCGCACAGTGGCCGGCGCCATCGGTCTGCCTCCGACGCCGCCGCGGCCGCGCAACTCCGAGTAGAAGCGGTCGAGTGTGGCGGTGTCGAGACGCCGCAGTGGCAGATGGCCGAGCGTCGGCAGGATGGTCCGCTCGATGTAGCCCTTGTAGGTAACCCGGGTGCTCCAGGCGAGGTCGGCCATCTCCAGCCAGCGCTTGAGCAACTGAGCGAGGGTCGCGTCGGTGGCTGGTCGTCTGCCCTCGTCGACCTGGGTGAGCAGTCGGACCCTGAGGGCCTGGGCTTCGCGCTTGGTCCGGGCCGTGCCGGTGAGGTTGCGGCGCTTGCCGGTGAGCGGGTCCCGGCCTGCGTGGACGATGACCTGCCAGGCGTTGCCGCGCTGGCGGATGAAGCCCTCTGCCATACCCGCGAGCCTAGGGCGTTGACGTCGGTTGACAAGAGCTTCTAGCGCCTCGACCGGTTAGCCTCAAGGGTGCTGGTGGGAGGAGGCGCCCCCGGCAGGACTCGAACCTGCAACCTACGGATTAGAAGTAAGGCTGGCCCCGTCTGCCCAGTGCTGCCCTGGACCATCGCCGCAGGTTACGTCGGGTCCGCCGTCCGCCTGGTTACA
>DASUPQ010000128.1 GCA_036280995.1 Actinomycetota bacterium
GGTGGCGTTGACCCCTCGCAGCAGCACTCCCTGGTTGCGGACGTCACGGAAGCCCATGTCGTGCAGGGCCCCGGCGGCCTTGGCGACCAGCGGGGTGAGCTGGTTGGCGTGGTTGACGTGGGTGTGCAGGGCCAGGTCGACGCCGCGGTCGTTGGCCTTGGCGGCCAGGCGGGCCAGGCCGGCCAGGACGTCGTCCTGGAGGAAGTGCTGGGGCAGGCCCATCAGCCCCTTGGAGGCCAGCCGGATGTCGCGGATGTTGTCGATGTCGAGCAGGGCCGACACGAACTGCTCCAGGACCCGGATGGGCAGGTTGGCCACGTCGCCGCCGGACACGACCACGTCGCGCACGCTCGGGGTGCGGCGCAGGTAGTCGAGGATCTGCTCGTGACGGGCCGGCTGCTTGATCTCGAACTTGTACTTGGCCACCTGCGGGGTCGAGTTGCCGACCAGGTCCATGCGGGTGCAGTGGCCGCAGTACTGGGGGCAGGTGGGCAGCAGCTCGGCCAGGACCTTGGTGGGGTAGCGGTGGGTCAGGCCCTCCACCGCCCACATGTCGGCCTCGTGCAGGCTGTCGCGGGCCGACAGCGGGTGGCTGGGCCACTCGGGGTCGCGGTCGTCGAAGGCCGGGAGCATGTAGCGGCGCACCGGGTCGGCCCACAGGTCCCGCTCGTCCATGGTGTTGAGCATCTGGGGCGGGAGCAGCATCGACATGGTGGCCCGCTCGGCCTGGTCCCGCTCGACCGAGGCGAGCAGGTCGGCCGGGAACAGATCGCCGTACACGGCCAGCAGCTGGCGGAGGTTCTTGACGGTGTGGGCCCGCTGCCACTGGGCCGTCTCCCACTCGGCCCGGGTCACGTCCCTGAAGCCGGGGAGCCGGGTCCAGTCCGGCTCGGTCCACTCGCGCTCGAGCGGGTAGGTGAACGGCTGGGAGGCCGCGTGGGCCTTCGGGACACGGGAGAAGAAGGGTCCGGGATTGGTGGTCTGCGCCATCGGTGGTGCCTTTGCGTCCGCAGGTGCCTGCTCGGCCTACCGGCAGGGTCCTTCGCAACCTGGGCCCGCTCCGGCTGGGCCCTAGGCCGGCGCTGGCCCGGGACGGTGGACCCGTCGACCGGGGGCGGCGCGGCCGCGATGCCACGATAGCAGACGGGGCATGGGCGCAGAACTGCTTGGAGCCGCCTTCGGCGGCGGCCCAGTCCACTCCGACCGCCAGAATCGGCGGTCGGCTAGAGCCGGTCCAGCACCTGGGCGTAGCCGCGTTCGTAGCTGACCACGTCGGGCAGGAGCACGTGGAAGGCGGCCCCGCCGCCCCAGCGCTCGTCGACCCAGGCGTGGCCGCCGTGGAGGGCCGCGAACCGGGCCACCAGGGACAGGCCGATGCCGACGCCGCGGGCGTGGGCCATGGTCGGGGCGGGCTGGCCGTTCCCGCCGCGCCGGAACGCCTCGAAGATGGTGCCGGCGAGCTCGGCCGGCACCCCGGGTCCGGCGTCCTCGACGATCAGCTCCAGGTCGGCCCCCTTGGCCAGCGCCTTGACCCACACCCGGGTGCCAGGAGGCGTGTGCCGGGTGGTGTTGAGCAGGAGGTTCTCGACGATCCGCTCGACCTTGGGCCCGTCGATGAACGCCTGGATGGGCTCGGCCTCGATGTCGATCGGCCAGCCGGCGAGCTGGTCGACCTCGGTGACCACCCGGTGGACGAGCTCGCGGACGTCGGTGAGGGAGCGGTTGGGCTCCAGCACGCCCTCCTCGAGCCGATTGAGGTCGAGCAGGTCCTTGAGCAGCCGCTCCAGCTTCCGGGTCTTCTCGACCAGCATCGCGACCAGGTCAAGGGCCTGCTCCCGGGGCAGGTTGAGCCGGGTCCGCTCCAGGGTGACGGCGACCCCGAGCATGGCCGTGAGCGGGGTGCGCAGGTCGTGGGAGACGGCCCGCAGGAAGGTGTCCTTCATGTCGTCGGCGGCCCGCAGCCGGTCGGCCGCCTCGAGCTCGCGGCGCAGGCCGTCCTTGAGCTCCTGCTCGCGCTCGGACAGCTGCTCCACGGTGGCCCGGAGGCGGGCGTTGAGCTGGCGGTTCTCGATCAGGGCGACGATCTGCCGGGAGATGACCAGCAGCCCGATCATGGTGCCGGTGTAGACCAGGAACGGCTCGAACTCGCCGGTGACGATCTGGATGATCAGGGCGGTGACGGCGGCCACGACCAGCGGCGCGTACGGCAGGGCGAGCCGGGTGATCGACGGCTCCTCCTCGTCGTCGGTGCGGCGCAGCTCGGCCACGGTGGGCTTGAGGGCGGTGACGGCCAGCAGCAGCCAGCCCACCACCCAGCCGGCGTCGACCATGGCCCCGGTGGTGTAGGTGTCGGTTGGGATCCTGTAGGCGAAGCCGAGGTCGGCGATGAGCAGGGAGAACACCGCGGCGGCGATCATCGACAGGTGGATGACGCCGCGGCCGCGGGAGCGGGTGAGCAGCACCAGCACGATGGTCCCGGTCACGATGTCGCCCAGCGGGTAGGCCAGGCAGATGGCCCGCTCCAGGGTCGAGCTGGTGCCGTTGTCGCGGAAGGCGTCGCCGAGCACGGTGGCCCAGCCGAGGAACAGCAGGGAGGCGGCGATCAGCAGGCCGTCGAGCAGGGTCCGCAGGCGGGCCGTGGCCCGCATCGGGGCGATCGGGAAGGCCAGCACCCCGGCGATCAGCAGCGGCACCGCGGTCAGGTAGCCGACGTCGGCCAGCGACGGCACGCCCGGCTCCTCGCCGGTGCGCCATTCCAGGTAGGTCCAGATGACCTGGCCGAGGCCCCAGGCCAGGGCGGCCGAGCCGAGCAGGCGCCAGACGCGGTGCAGGGAGGCGGTCCAGGCCCGGCCGAAGCCGTAGGGGGTGCGGGTGGCGGCGCTGAAGCAGGCGCTGGCGGCGATCAGGGCGGTGCCCGCCTGGAAGAGGTTGCTGGCCAAGGTGGTGGTCGCCGAGCCGCCGATCCCGAGCCCGACCCAGACCAGGAACACGGCCGCCGCCAGCGCCGCGACGACGGTGACCAGGCCGAAGCTGCGCAGCTCCTTCCGGTCCTTGGCCTTGACCGTCACGGTTTCACCACGGGGCCCCACGAATGAGCTCGAAGCTGTGCAGTTCCTGAATGTCGCCAAAAGGGTGCAAGGCGAGTCCATACGATACACGAGCAGAGGGCGACGTTCCCGTCACCTGGTCACGAAGAACTAGGTATCCGGCGAGGTTGTCCTGCTCGACCATCGCCACCTTTCCCCCACGTTCCCAACCGCCAAACTCTACATCGTCGCGACAAGGGCGACCTAGACGCTTGGTTCTTGCCTGAACATAGCTGTCACTAACATCTTGGGGCGGCATTCTCGGCCATGACGTGCCAACATGGAAGGCCGCGCACGTCCCCGGGACGGGAGCCGCCCTTTGCACCGACCGCCACCGCCGTCCGCGCCCTTCGTCCGCCGCCTGCGGGCCGGAGGCGCCGCCGCGGTGGCGCTGCTGGTCTGGGCCGTCGCGGCGCCCGCGTTCACCCCGGGCGGGGCCCTGGCCGCCGGGCCGGTGGCCGCGACGGCCGGAGGCGCCATCGCGACCGGTGACCCCGACCCCGCCGAGTGGGCCCGTCTGCGCGTCCTGGCCTGGCAGCGGGGACGCGAGGCGGCGGCCACGGCCGGACGCGACCGGGCGGCGGCCCGGCGGGCGGCCGAGGGAGCCGGCGCCACCGCCACGCCCGCCTCCTGGGTGGTCCCGGCCGGAGGCGGCGCCACCATCCCCGCCCTCACCCTGCGCGCCTACCGCGAGGCCGCCGCCTGGGCGGCCGGGTTCGACCCGGACTGCCGGCTCTCCTGGACGGTCCTGGCCGGCATCGGCCGCATCGAGTCCAACCACGGCCTGTTCGGGGGGCCGGCGACCAGGTTCAGCGCGGCCGGGACGGTGAGCCCGAGGATCACCGGCCCGCCACTGGACGGCCGCGGGGTGGCCCGCATCCCCGACAGCGACGATGGCCGCTGGGACGGGGACGCGACCTGGGACCGGGCGGTCGGGCCGATGCAGTTCCTCCCGACGACCTGGCGGTCTCTGGGCCGCGACGGCAACGCCGACCGGGTCGCCGACCCCAACAACCTGTTCGACGCCGCGGTGAGCGCCGCCGGGTACCTGTGCCTGAGCGGCGACGGCGACCTGGTCGACCCGGCCCGGCTGCGCCAGGCGATCTACGCCTACAACCACTCCTCGTCGTACGTGGATGCGGTGCTCGGCTGGGCCCGCCTCTACCAGGGCGGGGTCACGGCCGGCCCGGCCGTGCCCGCCGGCCCGCCGGCCCCGGCCACGACCGCCGGACCGCCGGCCACCGGGGTGGGTGGCCAGCCCACCACGACCACCCGGGCGACCACCACCACCGACCCGCCGACCACGACCCGGCCGACCTCCACCACCCGCCGGCCGACCACCACCACCGAGCCGCCCACCACCACCCGTCCGCCGACGACCACCCCGACCACCGGCGCGCCCACGACCACCACCGAGCCGTGCCAGCCGACCACCACCAGCACCACCACCGACGGCTCGACGACCACGTCGTCGACCACCACCACGACCACGGCACCCGGCGGCTCGACCACCACCACGACGACGCTGCCGCCCTGCGAGGGGGCCTAGCGCGCCAGCTCGGCCTCCAGCAGCGGCTGGGCCCAGTCCAGGAACAGGGCGAGCATGTAGGGCGTCTCCGGCCAGGCGCGGCGGGCCGGACGGGTCAGGGTTCCCCAGAGGGAGCCACCGACCCCGGCCCCGTAGACGTCGTTGAATCGGTCGATGCGCCGGACCCAGCCCGGCCACCAGGTGGGGTCCCAGGCGATGCCGCCGCCGGACCGGCGGAAGGCGAGGCGGTTGACCGAGGCGAACGCCCGCCAGCGCCAGCGCATGCCGGGCGGCCGCCCCGGGCGGCCCAGGTAGTAGGCGCGCAGGGCGGCCGAGAGGGGCTGGCCGGCGGCCAGGGCCCACTGGGCGCGCACGGCGAACACGTCGACGTCGCCGAGCAGGTCGGCGTCGGGCGCCGACATCAGGTAGTAGGCGTCCCGGTCGGGCGCGGGCAGCGGGCGCGACACCCTGGGGTCGGGGGCGCCCTCGAGGTGCCTGGTGGTCCAGACCGAGGCCATGCCGACGTCGGCCACCCAGCCGGTGGCGTCGATGTTGGGCACCCCGTAGGCCGAGAAGGGCACGGTCGTGCGGGGGTGGAGCAGGGCCTCCAGCCCGAGGAACAGGTGGCCGATGTCGATCTGCTCGCCCGAGGGGAGCAGCACGTAGGGGGCCGGGTTGTCGCCCATGCCGTTCTCGTCGGCCCGGGCCGTCAGGTGGCGGTGGGCGGTCCGGCCCAGCCGCGAGTTCCCGTGGAGGGTTCGGCCCCCGTGGGCGCGGGAGTCGGGTAGCAGCTGGGAGACGAGGAAGCCCGAGTAGTAGGTGTTGCGGACGCGCGACAGGAGGTCGGCTGGGCTGTCCTCGGGGAAGGCGCGCTCCGCCTCCTCCAGGTAGGCGACGAAGCGGTCGACCGGGATGACCGCCTCCGGCCCGGTCAGGGCGGCCGCCCGCGGCCGCGGGTGTGCCGTCCGCCGGGACCAGAGGCGCGAGGCGGTGCGGCCCCGGCCCAGCTCGGCCGCGCGCTTGGTCGCCGCCCACAGGCCGCGGCCCCGGCCGAGCGCCGAGCGGTCGGCCCGGACGTGGTGGACGGCGGGGAACAGGGTCCGGATGTCCGGGACGTGGAGCGGGATCGAGCCCGCCAGCTCCGCGATCCCGGCGGGCCGCGAGAGCACGACGCGCAGCGGTGGGGGAGCGACCGGGAGGTCGGCCAGTGCCCGCTCGGCCTGCTGCTCCATCGCAGTTCTCCGGGCTCGGGTTCCCACCACGGGTTCGGTCGACGGACCCGTCTCAGACAAGCATGCCGATCAACGCTGAATCAGGCAATCTCGTACAAGAAAATATGTAGAAACCGTAACGAACGCGCTAGACCAGGCGGCGGTCGCTGGCCCAGCGGGTCAGCTCGTGGCGGCTGGACAGCTGCAGCTTGCGCAGCACCGACGACACGTGGGTCTCGACCGTCTTCACCGACAGGTGCAGGCGGCGCGCGACCTCCTTGTAGGTGAAGCCCCGGGCGATGTGGCGCAGGACCTCGCGTTCGCGGGCGGTGAGCTGATCCAGCTCCGGGTCGACGACGCCGGTGAGGTCGCCGTGGAAGGCGTCGAGCACGAACCCGGCCAGGCGGGGAGAGAAGACGGCGTCGCCGCTCTGGACCCGGCGGATGGCGGCGGCCAGGTCGTGCGGGGAGATGGTCTTGGTGACGTAGCCGCGGGCGCCGGCCCGGATCACCCCGATCACGTCCTCGGCCGCGTCCGACACCGACAGGGCCAGGAAGCGGATGTCCTGGTCGGTCTGGCGGACCGCCTCCAGGACGGCCCGGCCGCCGCCGCCGGGCAGGTGCACGTCCAGCAGCACCACGTCTGGCCGGGTGCGCCGGATGCCGTCGACGGCCGCGTCCACCTCGCCGGCCTCGCCCACGATCTCGAACTCGCCTCCCAGCTCGGCCCGGAGCCCCGAGAGGAAGAAGTGGTGGTCGTCGACCAAAAAGACGCGTGTCACGATGACTGGCTCCTCGGCAGGCGCAGCTGGACCTCGGTGCCCTCGCCGGGGCTGGAGAGGATGGTGACGGTGCCGCCGTGGCGGCGGATGCGGCCGCGGATCGAGTCGGCGATGCCGCGCCGGTCGGTGGGCACCTCCTCGGGGTCGAACCCCTTGCCCTCGTCGCGCACGAACCCGGTGAGCTCGTCCGGCTCGACCTCGACGTAGACCGACACCAGCGGCGCTCCCGAGTGCCGGGCGGCGTTGAGGGCCGCCTCCTGGCAGGCGTCCACCAGCGCCCTGGCCGCCTCGTCGAGTGGGGCGTCGCCGACGACCACGACGTCCACGGGCACGTTGTGGCGCTGCTCGACCCGGGTCGCGATCTCCTCGACGGCCGGGCGCAGCCGGCCCTCGGGCGCCGGCGCCCGGTAGAGCCAGGCCCGCAGCTCCCGCTCCTGGCGGCGGGCCAGGTTGACGACCTCCGGGGAGGCGTCGGCCCGCTGGATCAGGGCCAGGGTGTGCAGCACCGAGTCGTGCAGGTGGGCGGCCATCTCGGCGCGGGCCTCGGAGCGGATCCGGCCGCGGCGCTCCTCGGCCAGCTGGGAGGCCAGCCGGGTCGCCCACGGGCCGAAGATGAGGCCGAGCCCGATCAGGGTGATGGCCACCCCGAGCAGGGCGTCGCCGGCCGCGGCCAGGTCGGCCCCGGTGTTGGCGAAGCCAAGGCCGAGGCCGCTGGCCACCAGCAGGCCGCCGACCACGATCCGGATCAGGCCGACCCGGCCGGTGAACATGGCCTCGATCGGGTTGCCGGGGATGCGGGCCCAGCGGGCCCGGTCGCGGTCGTCGCTGCGGGCCCAGATGACCGCCGAGCCGGCCGCGGCCAGGGCGATCGGCCACACGATCTGGTCGCCGAACCACAGCCCGACCTCGCGCAGCAGCAGCATGGTCCCGAGCACGACCAGCCCGAGGGCGAAGGCCTGCTTGGCCGATGGCCGCCGGACCGGCCGGGCCCTGGCCACCTCGTCGTCCGGCTCGACCGAGACCGCCCAGGCGAGCAGGTAGAGCACGACCCCGGACCCGCCGGCGATGGCCAGCACGGCGAAGGCGACCCGGATCAGGACCGGGTCGACGCCCAGCCGCTCGCCGAGCCCGCCGGCAACGCCCAGCAGCACCCGGTTGCTCCGGCTGCGGACGATGGCCGCCGAACTGGCCGGCCGCTGTGGGACCTGGGTGGCCGTGGGAGTTCGCCTCCATGCGCGTGGTGCCTGGAGGCCATGGTGGCACGCGCGCGACGGCCCGGCCATGGGGGTCGACCCTGAGCGGCCGGGGAGCGGGTCGGGGATCGGCCAGGGTGATCCCCGATGGCGGCCGCCCCGGCGGGGGAGCAGGCTGCAATCGCAAGGTCCCATCGTCGTGAGGAGCACCCGCCATGTCCGAGCGTCCCCCCGAGGTCCCGCCAGGGGAACCGGCGCCACCCCCGACCGCCCCGCCAACCGCGGCCGTTCCGCCGCCTGCCGCGGCGACCGCGACCGAGGCGCCGCGGCCGATCGACCCGCCGCCCGGCGCCACCATCCCGCCGCCTGCCGCGGCGCCCGGCGCCGCCGTGCCGCCCGGGGCCGTCCGGCGGCTGACCCGGCGCACCGACAACCGCGTCATCGCCGGTGTGGCCAGCGGCATCGCCGCCTTCCTTGGCATCGAGCCCTGGATCGTCCGCATCGGCTTCGTCGTCCTGGTCCCCTTCGGAGGCTTCGGCGCCCTCGCCTACCTGATCGCCTGGCTGCTGGTGCCGGTCGAGGGAACCGGCCGGTCGCTCGCCTCCGCCGTGGTCCGCCGCCCGCCCAGCGGCTGGCGCAGCTACGTCGGGGTGGCCCTGATCCTGCTGGCCGTGGCCATCCTGGCCAGCGCCTTCTCCGAGCCCGGAGTGATCTGGGCGATCGTGCTGATCGCGTTCGGGGTCTTCCTGTTCCGCCAGGACGACCCCGAGCCGCCCGACCGCCGACCGCCGACCGGCGGCGGTCCCGGCCCCGGCTCGGCCGTGGCCACGGCCCCGCTCCCGCCGGCCCCGCCGGTGAGCACCACGACCACCACCGCGCCCCTGGCCCCGCCCGCGCCCGACCAGGACCCGACCACCCCAACGGCCGACCTGCCCGTCTGGCCGCCGCCGCCACCGCCGCCCGCCCCCGCGGCCGCCTGGGGCCCGCCGCCCCCGCGGCGGCCGCGGCGGCGGCCGTTCCTCGGCCCCCTCACCTTCGCCGTCGCCCTGATCGTGACCGGGCTGGCCCTGGCCCTCGACAACCTGGACGTGGTCGACCTCACCTTCGGCCAGGTGCTGGCCGTGTTCCTGACCGTCCTGGGAGGCGGCCTGCTGGTCGGCACCTGGTGGGGCCGGGCCTGGGGGCTGATCCCGGTCGGCCTGCTGGCCGTGCCGGTGGTCGCCATCGCCGCCCTGGCCGGCTCCGTGCCCGTCGAGGGCGACGTGGCCGAACGCCTCTTCCAGCCCAGGACCGCGGCCGAGGTCCGGCCCAGCTACCGCCTGACCGGCGGCGAGCTGATCCTTGACCTGTCCGACGTCGACTTCGGGCCGGGCGCGCCCCCGGTCCAGGCCAGCGTGGCCGGCGGGCGGCTCCTGGTGGTGCTGCCCGACGAGGTCGCGGCCGACATCCGCGGGCGGGTCGGGGTCGGCAGCCTCGACCTGCTCGGCGAGGTTGACAGCGGCGCCCAGGTCGACTCGACCGTGACCAGGCCGGCGGCCACCCGGCCGGCCGAGGGCGACGCCCCCACCGTCAGGCTCGACCTCCAGACCGGCTTCGGCGTGATCGAGGTCCGCCGGGCGAGCGATCCCCGCCCCTTCCAGGAGGCCGGCCCGTTCGAGGACAGCTTCCCCGAGCGGCCCGAGCGGCCCGCCCGCCCCACCGCCCCTGAGAGCCCATGATGCGCCCCCACGACGACCTCCCCGGAGGTGCCACGATGCCCCCGCTGGACGACCCACCCGGAGGCTCCACCATGCGCCCGCAGGAGCGCCTCACCGGCGGCCCCATGCGCCGCCACGACCTCGACCCCGTGTCGCTCGTCTTCGGCTTCGCCTTCACCGGCCTCGGCCTCCTGCTCCTGATCGGCCAGGCCGACCAGGCCCTGCGCCTCCGCTGGGTCTGGCCCCTGCTCCTGCTCGCCCTCGGCGCAGGCATCCTCCTCGACGTCACCCGCAACCGCAGCCGCCCCGACCCCGACGCCGAAGCCACTCCCACCACCCCGGAGCCCGCCTTCGCTCCCGACCCGGACACGGACCCCGCCCTCACTCCCGACCCGGCCCCAGCTCCCACCCTCGCTCCCGGACCCGACGCGGACCCCGAGGTGGCTGTGGACGGCCGTGAGCAGCCTCGCTGACCGTCGGTTACCCTCCCGGTAGGGGCCCCGACAACCCGGGGTGGAACTGGTCCACGCCCTGAGAACCTGGGGTGGAGTGGCCGCATGGCGCGGGTCGACTACGACCGGATGGCGCCCGCCTACGTGACGGGGCGGGCCCTGCCGCCGGAGGGGATGGCGCCGTGGCGGGACGCGATCCGGCCCTGGCTGCCGCGGGACCTGGGGGACCGTTCCCCGGTGCTCGACCTGGGAGCCGGGACCGGGCAGTTCGCGGCCGCCATCGCCGGGTGGTTCGGGGTCGAGGTCGTCGCCGTGGAGCCGTCGGGCGGGATGCGGGCCCAGGCCGCCCGGGCCTTCCCCCACGGGGGCGTCCGGTGGGTCGCGGGGCTGGCCGAGCGGCTGCCGCTGGGGGACCGGACCTGCGCCTGGGCCTGGGTGTCGACCGTCGTCCACCACCTCGACGACCTGGAGGCGGCCGCGGCCGAGCTGCGCCGGGTGCTCCGGCCGGGCGCGCCCGTGCTGGTGCGCCAGGCCTTTCCCGGCCGCATGGACGAGATCTCCCTGTACCGCCGGTTCTTCCCGGCCGAGGCCCTCCAGGCGGTCGACCAGGTCAGCGCGACCAGCCTGGCCGCCTACCGGGACAAGGTCCGCCTCCGGGCCGACACCGGCCTGCGCCTGCTGCCCGACGACGAGTTCGCCGCCGGGCTGGCCGCCCTCGACCGGGCCGTGGAGGCGGAGACGTCCCCGGCCCCGGTCGTCGACCGGATCGACCTGCTGGTGCTGCGCCGCTGATCCACCGGAGGGCCAGGCTTGCGCCCCCCCGGACCCCGGCTAGGCGGTGGCCTGGGCGGAGCGCTCCTGGTCGAGGGCGACGTCGGCCAGGGCGCGGATGAAGGCCGGGGAGGTGTTCAGCAGCTCGATCCGGTTGAAGGCGAGACCGGCCTCCTCGGCCTCCTCCCGGGCGGCGACGTCGATGTCGTAGAGGATCTCCAGGTGGTCGGCGAGGAACTGGACGGGCACGACCAGCACCGCGGTGTGCCCGGCGGCCCGGAGGCCGGGAAGGAGGTCCTTGAGGTCGGGCTTGAGCCACTCCTCGGGGCTGTGGCCGGCCGACTGGTAGGCGAACTGCCAGCGCCCCCGGTCCAGGCCGGTCCGCTCGACCACGGCGTCGATCGTCTCGGCGATCTGGTCCAGATAGCCGGGGTCGCGGTCGACCACCGCCTTGGGCAGGCTGTGGGCGGTGAACAGCACCGGCACGCCGGCGTCCAGCCGGCCCAGGGCCTCGGTGACCCGCTGGGCCAGGGCGTCGAGGAAGGCCGGGGTGCGGTGCCACGGCCCGGCCAGGACGACCTCGGCGCCGGGCCCGAGCCGCCAGGCGGCCGCGTCCAGGGCCCTGCGGTAGCCGCCCATGATCACCGGCGACCACTGGGGCGAGAGGACGATCCCGACCAGTCGCCGCACCCCGGCGACGGCCAGCCGGGTCACCGCCTCGTCGATGGTGGGCTCGGAGTGGAGCATGCCGACCTCGACCCGGTAGCGGCCGGTCCCGTGGTCGGCGTCGAGCAGCCGCTGCAGCTCCGCCCCCTGCTCAGAGGTGATCCGGACCAGGGGCGACCAGCCGATCAGCCGGTAGCGGCGCTGGAACTCGGCCACCAGCTCCGGGTCGGCGTCCCGCCCGCCGCGCACGCTGCGCAGGTAGGCCGGGACCTCCTCGGCGGTGGCGGCCGAGCCGTAGGTCATGAGCAGGATGCCCGTGGGGGGGTCCGGGGGACCGCCGGGGTGGTCCCCCGGTGCGAAGGCCGGCGGCTCAGGGGTTGGCAACGGCGGTCCTCTCGGTGACCTGGTGGACGTGGGTGACCAGGCGGGCCAGGTGGTCGGAGGGAGAGTCGGGGAGGACCCCGTGCCCCAGGTTGAAGATGTGGCCGTCGCGGCCGCCGGCGGCGGCCAGCACCCGGTCGGCCTCGCGGACGACCACCTCGTAGGGGGCCAGCAGCACCGCCGGGTCCAGGTTGCCCTGGATCCCCTTGCCGGGCCCGATCCGCCGCCAGGCCTCGTCCAGCGGGACCCGCCAGTCGACGCTGATCAGGTCGCTGCCGGCGGCGGCCATCGCCTCGAGCAGCCCGACCGTGCCGGTGCCGAAGTGGATGGTCGGGACCCCGGTGGCCCGGACCGCCTCGAAGATGCGCCGCGACCAGGGCAGGACGGCCGCCTCGTACTCGCGCCGTCCCAGGTCGCCCATCCAGGAGTCGAACAGCTGCACCACCTGGACGCCGGCGGCCACCTGGGCGCGCAGGTAGCGGATGGTGACCTCGGTCAGGGTCTCCATCAGCCGGTGCCAGAGCACCTCGTCGCCGTAGAGCAGGGCCTTGGCCCGGGCGTGCTCCTTGGAGGGCCGGCCCTCGATCAGGTAGGAGGCGACCGTGTACGGCGCCCCCGCGAACCCGATCAGGGCCGCCCGGCCGCCCAGGTCGCGGCGGAGCATGCGGATCGTCTCGAACAGCTCGGGGGTGGCCTCCTCGGCCTCGACGACCCGCAGGGCCTCGACGGCGGCGCAGTCCCGCACCGGCTGGTGGACGATCGGGCCGACTCCGGGGTCGATCGAGAACGGCACGCCCATGCCGAACAGCGGCAGCATGATGTCGGCGTACAGCACGGCCCCGTCCACCCCGAAGGTGTCCACCGGCATGGTGGTGACCTGCGCGCACAGCTCGGGGGTGCGGGTGATCTCGAGGATGCCGTGGCGCTCGCGCAGCCGCCGGTAGCCGGCCAGGCAGCGCCCAGCCTGGCGCATGAACCAGACAGGGGTGCGGTCGACCGGCTCGCCCCGGCAGGCGGCCAGCATCCGGGCTTCTCCCATGGGCCTCAGCGTAGGCGAACCTGGCCAGGTGGGCCACCACCGCCGAGCCGCGGCGCGGCTGTCCGGTAGGCAGCGGTACGGACGGGTACGGATGGCTCGTCAGGTGAACTGTTTACGAACCGGCGGGGAGTGGCAGAAGATCCGGGTGAGGAAGCCCGACGACACTTGGTCGCGGCCCGACCGCGGCGAAGGGGGCGGATGGCTTTGGAGACTCCACCCGACGGGTAGGCGGCGGACCACGCTCCCGGTGGCCCGCCAGATCGAACGTCCGCCGGCCGACGGCCACTGAACTGCTCACCCCGCGGCGGCCGCGAATCCTCCACCGGCCCGACCGCGAACGCCGGCATCCACCGCCGGCCGACGGACGATCAACGGCCCCCGCGCCAGGCGCGGGGGCCGCTTGTTATCCACAGGCTGCATTTTTGCCAGCGGCCGAGGCTGTGCTATCGTCCGCTGCCAGCGTACGGTTCCCCCCATTCCGGACGCCCCCGCAGTTTTCTCGATCCGTGCCCCCGACGGAGGCGAGACGTGCCAAGATCCCGCGTTATCGCGGCCGGGTTGCTCATGGCCGCGCTGGTCCTCGGCGTGGCCGTGCCTGGAGGCGCCGACGATCTCGCGTCCGCGAAGAACCGCCAGAAGAAGATGCAGGCGGCGCTCGACGACGCCACCAGAGAGCTCAACCAGATCGAGAGCGAGCGGCACTTCGCCGAGCAGCGGCTCCAGGCCGCCAACGGCCGCCTCGGCATCGTCCGTGACGACCTGGCCAAGGCCAGGCGCGCCCTCAGCGGCCACGTGTCCTCCCTGTACAAGGCGGGCGGGACGCGGCCCCTGTCGGGGATCCTGGGCAGCAGCGCCGAGGTGGTCGTGAGCCGGGTCGAGTTCGAGACCATCCTGCAGGAGGGCCAGGTCGCGGCCGTGGCCGACGCCAAGATCGCCTTCGACAGCTACGAGGCCGCCATCAAGGACGTCAAGGCGGCCATGAGCCAGATGAGCCGGCTCGAGGCCCGGTCCAAGAAGACGGTCGACAAGCTGGCCAGGGACTTCGAGAAGGCCAAGCAGGTCGCGGACAAGCTGGCCGGGTTCAACACCACCCACCTGGTGAACGGGCGCTTCGTGTCCTGCCCGGTCTCCAAGCCCTACTCGTTCATCGACTCCTGGGGGGCGGCGCGGTCAGGGGGCCGGGCCCACAAGGGGACCGACATCATGAACCCCCACGGCAACAAGGTGCACGCCATCGTCGACGGGGTCATCAGCCGCCAGTCGACCAGCTCGCTCGGGGGCATCAGCCTGTACCTGCAGGGCGCCGACGGCAACGAGTACTACTACGCCCACCTCTCCCGGTACGCCTCGAGCACCGGGCAGCGGGTCAAGGCGGGCGAGCTGATCGCCTACAACGGCGCCACCGGCAACGCCGCCTGGACCGGGCCGCACGTCCACTTCGAGGTCCACCCCGGCGGAGGTAGCCCGGTCAACCCCTACCCGTTCGTCAAGGCCGCCTGCGGCTAGCCTCCCGGCGGACCCGCTCGACGGGCCGGCCGGGCTCCGGTTAGCGTCCCCCACCGGGGGACCCGGCACCGGCGGGTTCGGGTGAGCCGAGCGCGGGGTCGGGTGAACCATGCCCGGAGCGGTGGTGCGGGACCGTATCTGGCGCGCCCCAGCGCCCTCCCCGTGCGCTAGCGTGTCCGCCGTGGCCCTCCCCGACCGCCTCGTCGACCAGCCGACCAGCGACGGCGTCCCGTCGCCGCCTCCCGGGGGACGCTGGCGGACGCCGCTGCGCCTGGCCGTTGCCGGCCTGTTCCTGGCCGTCGTCGCCGTGGTCCTGGCCGGGCAGTGGCGGCAGGCCTGGCCCCTGCTGGGCCGGCTGTCGGTGCCGGTCGTGCTCGCCGCCTGGGCCCTGGTGCTGGCCGGGATCTACGCCACCTTCCGCTCCTGGCGGGCCGCCCTGGCCGCCCTGGGCGGCAGCCTGCCCCACGCCGGGGGCATGCGGGTGTTCTACCTTGGCCAGCTCGGCAAGTACCTGCCCGGCACCATCTGGCCGGCCGTGACCCAGATGCGGCTGGGCCGCGACTACCGGGTGCCGCCGCGGGCCTCGGGCGCGGCCGTGGTCGTGTTCATGCTCATGCTCATCGGCAGCGGCCTGCTGGTCGGGGTCGCGGTGATCCCGCTGCTGGGCCGGGACGCCGTCGACGAGTACCGCTGGCTGGTGCTGGTCCTGCCCCTGCTGGCCCTGGCCCTTGCCCCGCCGGTGCTGAACCGGGTCCTGGCGACGGCCCTGCGGGTGGCCAGGCGGCCGCCCACGCCGGCGCCGCTGTCGCTCGGGGGCATCCTGCGGGTGGCCGGCTGGGCGCTCGTCTCCTGGCTCTGCTACGGCGTCCACGTGTACCTGCTCGTCCGCCAGCTCGGGGTCGACGGCGGGGTGCTGCTGTGGCTCCAGTGCACCGGCGCGTTCGCGGCCGCCTTCGCCAGCGGCCCGTTGCTGCTGGTCGTCCCCGCCGGGGCCGGGGTGCGCGAGGGCGCCCTGCTGCTGCTGCTCGGCTCGACCGTCGGCGCGCCGGTGGCGGCCGTGGTCGCGGTCGTCTCCCGGCTGCTGTTCATCGTGGGCGACCTGGCCTGGGCCGCCGTGGCCGTGCTGGCCGCCCGCCGCCTGGTCAGGCCTGCTGGGACGCTTCCTCGTCCCTGGTGACGCGCACCTCGTCGGCCAGGGCCTTCCAGGAGACCCAGAGGACGGCCTCGATCCGGTCCCAGTCGTCGCCGGTGACCCCGACCTCGCGGCGGGAGGTGCGGTCCCGGATGGTCATGGCCTCGGCCCGGCGGGTGGCATGGGCCCAGCAGCGCTCGGCCGGCACCTGGTAGAGCTCGGCGGCCAGGTCGGCCAGGGCGGCCTCCAGGTCGCCGGGCGGGTGGTCGTCGGCCTCGCGGTGCACGATCCACCACTCCAGTTCCAGCTCGGCCGCCCGCCAAGGATCAAAGGGGACCTCGCTGACGGCCCGGATGCCGGCGTAGTAGCGCTCCAGGTAGGGGAGGGCGCGCCGGTAGTCGGCGTGGGTGGCGCCGACCTGGAACACCGCCGCCGCCCGGGCGGCCAGGCCGGCCAGGGTCACCGCCCGCAGCGGCTGGAGGTGGAACTGGCCCTGGAGCAGGGCCACCAGCTGCCCGAACAGCGGCAGCCGGCGCCGGTCGTAGTAGGAGCGCCACATGGCCGTCTCCAGCCGGGCCACCTCGTCGGGGTCGAACTCCCGGATGTCGACCCGCCGGGGTCGGGCCAGCTCGGCCACCGCCCACCCGGCCCCTCCGGCGGCGGCCGCGACCAGCACCCACCCGGATTTCCTCACGCGGGGGACGCTACCGCGCCGCCGCCTCCCAGGCCAGCCCCCGGAGCGTGGGTGCATCTGGTTGTCCACAGCCCCGGCCGTTCGAGGACAATGACCCCGTGCTGCTCGACGAGGTCGCCGGGACGTCCGCCGCCGTGGCCGCCAGCTCCGCCCGCCTGGCCAAGGTGGAGCGGCTGGCGGCCTGCCTGGGGCGCCTGGAACCGGGCGAGGCCCACCCGGCGGTGGCGTTCCTCTCCGGCGAGCTGCGCCAGCGCCAGATCGGGGTCGGCTGGGCGGCGCTGCGGGACGCCCCCGCCCCGGCGGCCACGCCGACCCTCACCGTGGCCGAGGTCGACGCCGCCTTCGAGCGGATCGGCCGCGTGGCCGGCCCGGGGTCGCAGGCCGAGCGGCGGCGGCTGCTGGGCGAGCTGTTCTCGCGGGCGACCGCGGCCGAGCAGCGGTTCCTGGTCGGGCTGCTCTCCGGCGAGCTGCGCCAGGGCGCCCTCGAGGGGGTGATGGTCGAGGCCGTGGCCAGGGCCGCCGGGGTCGCCCCGGCCGAGGTGCGGCGGGCCTTCATGCTGGGCGGCGCCCTCGGCCCGGTGGCCGCGGCCGCCCTGGCCGCCGGCGTGCCCGCCCTGCGCGAGTTCCACCTGGAGGTCGGCCGCCCCCTGCAGCCGATGCTGGCCTCGACCGCGGCCAGCATCGAGGCGGCCATGGAGAAGGTCGGGGAGGCCGGGGTCGAGTGGAAGCTGGACGGCACCCGGGTCCAGGTGCACCGGGCCGGGAACGAGGTGGCCGTGTTCACCCGGACCCTGGACGACATCACCGCCCGCGTGCCCGAGGTGGTGGCCGCCGCCCTGGCCCTGCCGGTGGGGGCGGCCGTGCTCGACGGCGAGGTCATCGCCCTGCATCCCGACGGCCGCCCCCACCCGTTCCAGGTCACGGCCAGCCGGGTCGGGAGCCGCCTGGAGGTCGAGCGGCTGGCCGCGACCCTTCCCCTCACCGCGTTCGTGTTCGACCTGCTCCACCTGGACGGTGAGGACCTGATCGACCGGCCGGGGGCCGAGCGCCACGCCGCCCTGGCCGCCGTCGTCCCCGAGCCGTTGCGCATGCCCCGGACCGTCACCGCCGACCCGGCGGCGGCCGCGGCCTTCCTGGAGGACACCCTGGCCCGCGGCCATGAGGGCGTGATGGTCAAGTCGCTGGCCGCGACCTGGGAGGCCGGCCGGCGCGGGGCTGGCTGGCTCAAGGTCAAGCCGGTGCACACCCTCGACCTGGTCGTGCTGGCCGCCGAGTGGGGCCACGGCCGCCGCAAGGGCTGGCTCAGCAACCTGCACCTGGGCGCCCGCGACCCGGACGGCGGGTTCGTGATGCTGGGCAAGACCTTCAAAGGCCTGACCGACAAGCTGCTCACCTGGCAGACCGAGCGCCTGCTGGAGCTGGCCGTTGGCCCGACCGACGAGTACGTCGTCCAGGTTCGCCCCGAGCTGGTGGTGGAGGTCGCCTTCGACGGCCTCCAGACCAGCCCCCGCTACCCGGGCGGCCTCGCCCTCCGCTTCGCCCGGGTGCTCCGCTACCGCCCCGACAAGGGCCCCGAGGAGGCCGACACCATCGGCACGGTCCGGGCCCTCCACACCGGCTAGAGCGCCGCAGGGGCTCGGCCAGCTCGCGGGGGAAGAGTCGAGGAAGCCGTCGGGGTCGGGGCCGACCAGCTCGGCCTCCGGGTCGGTGGCGAAGATGGCGTCGCCGCGCTCGGCCGCCAGCCGCGCCGCCTCCGGCCCCCGATCACGACGGCGACCCGCGGCGGCGCTCGGGCAGGTCGGGCCACCCGCGCCTTCGGCAGCGACCAGCAGTCGATCCAGGCCCGCTGCGCCCGGGGGAGTAGCGGCCGTCGGGCCGCTACTCCCGCCGGGGTAGGTAGGCCACCCGCCGGCGGTCGATGACGGCCGCCGGGCCGGTGGCCTACCGTTCCTCCCATGCGCACCACCAGCGAGGTACCCACCCGGCCGGACCGGGGTCTGTTCGGGATCGTCCCCCCGGGCCGGCCGACCGACCTGGCCGTGGCCGCGCTGACCGGGGTTGCCCAGCTCGCCCTGACCACCGGGGCGGCCCGGGGCCAGCCGGACCGCCAGCCGCTGGACCTGCTCGCCTACCTGCTGCTGGCCGCCGGGCCGCTGGCCCTGGTGTGGCGCTGGCGCTCCCCGGTCTGGGTGCTGGCCGCGGTGATGGCCTCCAACGTCCTCTACTTCGCCCTCGGCTACCCCTACGGGCCGGCCTGGCTGTCGCTGATCGTGGCCATCTGGACCGCGGTCACGGCCGGGGCCCGGCGGGCCGCCTGGATCACCGCCCTGGCCGGCCTGGCCGCCTACTTCGCCCTGGCGGCGCTCGTCGGGCGGGCCGAGCCCGTCACCCCGCTGTCGGTCGCCGCCCACCTCGGCTGGCTGCTGCTGGTCCTGGTCGCGGCCGAGGTGGCCACGGCCGGCCGCCAGCGCCGCCAGGCCGCCGAGCGGTCCCGGGCCGAGGAGGCGAGGCGGCGGGCCGGCGAGGAGCGCATGCGCATCGCCCGGGAGCTGCACGACGTGCTCGCCCACAACATCTCCCTGATCAACGTCCAGGCCGGCGTGGCCCTGCACCTGATGGACGAGCAGCCGGGCCAGTCCCGCAGCGCCCTTCAGGCCATCAAGCAGGCCTCCAACGACGCCCTCGGGGAGCTCCGCTCGGTCCTGGACGTGCTCCGCCAGGGCGACGAGGCGCCGCCCCGCGCGCCCGCCTCCGGCCTGGCCCAGCTGGACAGCCTGGTCGCGGGGGCCGGCGCGACCGGCCTGGAGGTGCGCACCCGGGTCGAGGGGACGCCGCGGCCCCTGCCCGCCGGGACCGACCTGGCCGCCTACCGGATCGTCCAGGAGTCGCTCACCAACGTGACCCGCCACGCCGGCCCGGCCAGGGCCAGCGTCCGGATCGCCTACGGCGAGAAGGACCTGACCGTCCAGGTCGACGACGACGGGCGGGGGCCGTCGGCGGCCAACGGCCCGGGTGGAAACGGCATCCGCGGTATGCGCGAGCGGGTCGTCGCCCTCGGCGGTGAGCTCACCACCGGGCCGCGACCGGGTGGCGGCTTCCGGGTCCGGGCCCGCCTCCCCATCGGCGCGGAAGGGGAGAGCAGATGATCAGGGTCCTGCTGGCCGACGACCAGGCGCTGGTCCGGGCCGGGTTCCGGGCCCTGCTGGACGCCCAGGAGGGGATCGAGGTGGTCGGCGAGGCGGCCGACGGCGACGAGGCGGTCGCCCTGGCCCGGTCCCTGCGGCCCGACGTCGTGCTCATGGACATCCGCATGCCCGGCCTCGACGGCCTCGAGGCGACCCGGGCGATCGCCGCCGACGAGCTCCTGGCCGGGGTCCGGATCGTCATCCTCACCACCTTCGACCTCGACGAGTACGTGTTCGAGGCCCTGCGCGTCGGGGCCAGCGGCTTCCTGGTCAAGAACACCGAGCCGGCCGACCTGATCCGCGGGGTCCGGGCCGTCGCCTCCGGCGACGCCCTGCTCTCGCCCGGGGTGACCCGGCGGCTGGTGGCCGAGTTCGCCACCAGGGCCCGGGAACCCCGCCCCACCCCCGAGCTGGACCAGCTGACCGACCGCGAGCGCGAGGTCATGGGGCTGGTCGCGGCCGGCCTGTCCAACGACGAGATCGCCGGCAAGCTGGTCATGAGCCCGGCCACGGCCAAGACCCACGTCAGCCGGGCCATGGTCAAGCTCGGGGCCCGCGACCGGGCCCAGCTGGTCGTGTTCGCCTACGAGTCCGGCCTGGTCCGCCCGGGCTGGCTCGCCTGACCGCCGGAACGAAAGGAGCGCTCCATGCGATCCACCATCACCGCCATCCAGATGGGCATCCGCGCCGTCTGGGTGGTCCAGCTCGCCCTCGGCCTGGCCTTCTGGACCGGCAATCTCCTTGGCCTGGTCGACCTGCACCAGCTCCTCGGGATCCTGCTCGTGCTCGCCCTGTGGACCCTGGCCGCCATGGCCCACCGGGCCGGCGTGCCCGGCGGCCTGGTCGCCGCGGCCGCCGTCTACGGCCTGATCGTGCCCATCGTCGGGCTCACCCAGCGGGAGCTGCTGCCCGGTTCGGCCCACTGGGTGATCGAGGTCGTGCACCTGCTGCTCGGCATCGGCCTCGTCGGCCTGGCCGAGAGGCTGGCTACCATGGCCAAGGCCCGGCTGGCCCCGGTCGCCTGACCCAGGACGGCCGGCGTGCCCGAGACCGTCGACGTCGCCGTCGTCGGGGGCGGCGTGATCGGGCTGTCGGTGGCCCGCGAGCTCCGACTGGCCGGAGTCGACCGGGTGGTCGTCCTTGAGCGCGAGGCGTCGGTCGGCCAGGGGTCGTCGTCGCGGGCCAACGGCGGCGTCCGGGCCCAGTTCACCACCCGGGCCAACGTCGAGTTCTCGGCCTTCTCCATCGCCGAGCTGGAGCGCCTGGACGCCGCCACCGGCCTGCTCGGCTTCCACCAGACCGGCTACCTGCTGCTGTGCGGCACCGAGGCGGGCGAGCAGGGCCTGCGGGCCGCATTCGAGCTGCAGCGTTCCCTCGGGGTGGACACCGCCTGGCTCACCCCCGCCGAGGCGCTGGAGCGGGTGCCGTTCGTGCGCCCCCAGGGGCTGCGGGCGGCCACCTTCCACGCCCGCGACGGCTTCCTCGACCCCCACGGCGTGGTCGCGGCCCTGCGCGCCGAGGCCGAGCGGCTGGCCGTCGAGGTCCGCACCGGCACCGAGGTGACCGCCATCGAGCCGGCCCCCGGCGGCCTCGACCTCCGCGCCGGCGACCGGGCCCTGCGGGCCGGCTTCGTGGTCAACGCCGCCGGGCCGGCCGCCGGCCGGGTCGCCGCCCTCGCCGGAAGCGACCTGCCGGTGGCCCCGGTGCGCCGCAATCTCGCCTACGTCCGCGAGCCGGACGGCCCGGGCGAGCTCATCCCCATGTGCGTCGACCTGGACACCGGAGTGCTGATCCGCCGCGAGGCCAGCGGCGGGTTCGTGGTCGCCTGGTCGGACCCGTCCGACCCCTCGTCCTGGGAGACGACCGTCGACCCGAGGTTCCTGGAGCAGCTCGCCCAGCGGGTCGGCAACCGGTTCCCCCTGCTGGAGGAGCTGCCGCTGGACCCGCGGCAGTGCTGGGCCGGGCTGTACCCGGAGACCCCGGACCACCACGCCGTCGTCGGTCCCGCCCCGGAGGCGCCGGCGCTGCTGCACTGCGCCGGCTTCGGCGGCCACGGGGTGATGCACGCCCCGGCGGCCGGCCGGGCCGTGGCCGAGCTGGTCACCCTCGGCGGCTGCCGCACCTTCGACCTGCACCCGCTGCGCCCGGCCCGGTTCGCCGAGGGCGACCTGGTCGTGGAGACGGCCGTGTTGTGATGAGCAGGATGATTCAGTGATCCGAGTGCTTCTTCCCGCTCGCGTCCGCTCCCCGGTTGTGGTTTCTTGTCGTCCTTGATCGGAGCAGGGGGGGAGGTCGACCGTGGCCACTGAGGCCGCCAGCAGACATCGCCCACTTCGGCCTGATCGCCATGGGGGAACGGGTCGAGGCGCTGGGCGGCGGCTTCCGGGTGACGAGCGCATGAGCCCGCCCCGGGTGCTGGTCGTCGACGACCACGCCATGCTCCGGGAGGCCCTGGCCGAGCTGCTCGTCCAGGCCGGGTTCGAGGTCGCCGGCCAGGCCGCCGACGGCGCCGACGCGGTCGCGCTGGCCAAGCGGCTGGAGCCGGACGTGGTCCTGATGGACCTGCGCATGCCGGTCCTCGGCGGGCTCGACGCCACCCGCCTGATCAGGGACGCCTGCCCGGCCACCCAGGTGGTCCTGCTCACCGCCTTCGAGAGCCCGGCCCTGCAGCAGCAGGCCGAGGACGCCGGCTGCTTCGCCTACCTGGTCAAGGGCGCCCCACCGGGCACCATCCGCCTGGCCCTCGACCAGGCGGCGGCGGTCAGCCGCTCCCTGCTCCCACCGGCCGGGTCAGCGCCCGTCGACGCGTAGCACCGGCTCGGCGCCGAGGAAGCGGCCGACGTCGGCCGCCTCGGCCTCCAGCGCCGGCCGGGCCCCGCGCGGGAGCCGCCCCCCGAAGGGCTCGACGGTGAGCTCCAGCCGGTCGGGGGCGCGGCGGGCCCGCCAGGTGCCGGCCACGCGGCCGTCGACCACCACGGCGGGGTGGATCCAGCCGCCGCCGGCCTGGATCCGCCCGGCGAAGCCGGGGTCGAGGACCAGGTCGCGCCCGCGCCAGCCGAGCAGGTAGTCGTCGAAGCGGCCCAGCAGCCGCACCACCGGCCCGCCGGGACCGGCGGGGGGGTCCCCCGGTGGATCGGCGGCGACCGCGCCGACCGGGGCCCACAGCGGCCGGCCGTCCAGCGCCACCTCCTCCAGCTCATCGGCGACGAGGTCGAAGGCGCGCCGGGCCCGCCCGAGCGCCAGCCCGGACCAGGCGGCCAGGTCCTCGGGGGCGGCCGGGCCGTGGCCGCCCAGGTAGCGGCGGGCCAGCTCGGCCAGGGCCTCGTCAGGACCGAGGGTTCGGCCTGCGCCGGCCCATGCCTCCAGCAGCGCGTAGCTGGGCTCGTCGCCGTCCAGGTCGGGGCCGCGGCAGATCAGGCCGCGCATGGCCGCGTAGCCGATCAGGTGGGCCGGGGCCTGGCCCTTGGGCTCGATCTCCACCCCCTCGGCGGCGAGGCCGGCGACCACGTCGGCCCGGGGCAGCGGGCCGCCGGCCAGCACGGCCGGCAACGCGGCCAGGGCCCGCTCGCAGCGGGCGTCGTCCAGGCCGAGCTGGAGCCGCCGGCGCCGGTTGCCGGCCGCGAACCCGGGGCCGAGGAGGGCCACCAGCCAGCCGGCGTCCTCGGCGGCCACCATGTGCAGGGTGCCGCGCATCGCCCAGGTCCGGACCACCGACCGGTCCCGGTTGCAGGCCCGGCGCACCGCGTCGGCGTCCAGGCCGGTGCTGCGGGCCCGCACGGCCAGCCGGGACGCGGGCGTGTCCTGGGCCTGGAGCCCGCCCACGGCCCTGACCACCTCGGCCGCGTCGCCGGGCCGGCGCCCGGCCAGCCGCTGGGCCCGCAGGCGGAGCCGCCGGACCCGGTCCTCGGTGAGGCGCCTCACCGGCCGGACCGGAGGACCCGGCCGGAGCGGCGGCCGGTGAACCGGCCGTGCTCGACCACCAGGTCGCCGGCCAGGACCACGTGCTCGATGCCGGTGACGGGGACGTCGGGGTCGAGGTAGGTGCCGTCGTGGCCGACGGTGGCCGGGTCGAACACGCACAGGTCGGCCACCGCCCCCTCGGCCAGGAGGCCGCGCCCGTCCAGGCGGAACTGGCGGGCGCCCAGCCAGGTCGCCTTGCGGACGGCCTGCTCCCAGGTGAGGACGTCCAGCTCGCGGACGTAGCGGCCGAGCAGGCGGGGGAAGCAGCCCCAGGTCCGCGGGTGCTCGAGGCCGGTCGGAGGGCCGTTGTCGGACCCGACGCCGACCAGCGGGCTGGCCATGATGGCCCGCACGTCGTCCTCGCGCGCGAGGCGGACGACGATGGCGGCCGCCGGGTCGCCGGCGACCAGCTCGCAGAGGACGTCCCAGGGGTCGCGCCCCCCGGCCACCCCGGCCAGGGTGCGGCCGACCACCCCGGGGTCGCGGTGGCCGGTCAGCAGCACGTCGGCCGGGTCGGCCTCGACCCAGGCGCCGTCGCCGATCCCGCCCCGCTCGGCCTGGGCCCGCAGCGCCGCCCGGGTGCCCGGGTCGCGCAGCCGGGCCCGCATGGCCTCGGTGCCACCGGCGGCCACCGCCGGCGGCAGCAGCGCGCTCAGCACGGTCGCCCCGGCGTCGTACGGGTACTGGTCACCCTGGGCGTCGATCCCGTCCAGCCGGGCGGCGGCCAGCCGCTCCAGCAGCCGGCCGGCCGTGCCGTGGGCGGCCAGGCCGGCCGCCTTGCAGTGCGACACCTGCAGCCGGGTCCCGGCCGTGCCGGCGATCGTCACCGCCTCGTCGAGGGCCGCCTCCAGGTGGGCGCCCTCGTCGCGCAGGTGGGTCGCGTAGACGCCGCCGTAGGCGGCCGCCACCCGGGCCAGGGCGACCAGCTCGCCGGTGCCGGCGTAGCTGCCGGGCACGTAGATCAGCCCGCTGGACAGCCCGACCGCCCCGGCCTCGAACGCCTCGGCGGCCAGCGCCGCCATCCGCTCCGCCGCCCCGGGCCGCAGCCGCTCCTCCAGCCCGTTGGCGGTCAGCCGCAGGGTCCCGTGGCCGACCAGCAGGGCCAGGTTGTTGGCCGGCCGGGCCTGGTCGAGGCGGCCGGCCAGCTCCCCGAAGGTGGCCGGCTCGACCGGCACCCCGCCGGCCAGGCTGCTCCACAGGGCGGCCGCCACCTCGGCCGACCCCGGGTCGAGCGGGGCGAAGGTCAGCCCGTCGCAGCCGATGCGCCGCAGCCCGGCCGGCGGGTCGTCGCCGACCGCCACCACCCGCCGGCCCACCACGGCCACGTCGGCCACCCGCCCGGGGTTCCCGAGCCCGTCGAAGACGGTCCCGCCCTCGAGCAGCAGGCCTGCGCCGGTCATGGGCCGATGCTACCGGGGTGGGACGAGGCGGAGGCGGCCGGCCAGGGCGACCACCAGGCGCTGGTTGCCCTCGCTGGGGCCGCGCAGGGCGACGGTCACGAACGTGCCCCGGTCGGACCAGCGCAGCAGGACGCTCTCGGAGCTCCAGCCCTGGAAGCCCGCCGGGCAGGTGGCCAGCACGGCCGGCCGCCCGCCCAGCGCCGGGGTGGCGACCGGGCGCTGGGCCGGGCACCAGGACAAGGTCCCGCCGGCAAGGCGCCGTTGCGGCGTGGCCAGGATGGCCAGGGCGTCGAGGCTCCCGGGGGCGCCGGTGAAATCGGGCGGGACCACGAAGGCCTCCATCGGGAACCAGAGCAGCTCGTCCTGGCACGCCCCGGGCTCGGCCCCGTCGCACAGCCGCACCGGGACCGCGCCCGAGGCGGGGACGGGCGGCGTCGTCGTGGGCGCGGCGCGGGTCGTCCGGGTGGCGGCGGGGCCCGGGTCGGCGTCGAGCAGGCGGCCGGCGAGCACGAGGGCGCCGAGGAGGACGGCCGCGGCCACCACCCAGAGCAGCCTGGCGCCGGCGGCCGGCCCGGACGGGGGCCGGGGCGGGGTCACGGGGTGGGGCCGGTGGCGACCGGGCGGGACGGGTCGGTGACCCAGTTGCTCCAGGAGCCGGCGTACAGGGCGGCCGGGATCCCGGCGGTCTCCAGGGCGAGGACGAGGTGGGCGGCGACCACGCCGGAGCCGCAGTAGGTGCCGACCGGGGTGCCGGGGCCGGCGCCGGAGGCCTCGGCGGCCCGGCGCACGGCGTCGGGCGGGGCCAGGCCGTGCTCGCCGACGAGGTCGGCCATGGGCAGGCTGCGGGCGCCCGGGACGTGGCCGGCGACCGGGTCGACCGGCTCCTCGAGCCCCTGGTAGCGGGCCGGGGCGCGGGCGTCCAGGAGGACGCCGGCGGCGGCCAGGCGGGCGGCGCCGGCGGCGTCGAGCAGGGACCGCCCGCCGGGCCGGGCGCTGAAGTCGCCCGGGTCGGGGTCGGGGACCTCGGTGACGAGCGGGAGCCCGGCCGCCACCCAGGCGGGGAGGCCGCCGTCGAGCACGCGGACGTCGGGATGGCCGAACCAGCCGAGCAGCCACCAGGCCCTGGCCGCGCCGCCGGGCTCGCCCTGGTCGTAGGCGACCACCGGCCGGGCGGCGCCGACCCCGGCCCGGCGCATGGCCGCCTGGAACGCCGCCGGGTCGGGCAGCGGGTGGCGGCCGCCCTGATCCACCCCCCGGCCCGGCGGGCCGGACAGGTCGCGGTCGAGGTCGACGAACACCGCCCCGGGCAGGTGCCCCCGGTCGTAGCCGGCCCGGTCGGCACCGCCGGTGAGCTGCCAGCGGCAGTCGAGCGCGATGGGCGCGTCCGGTCCGGCCAGCTCGGCCGCGAGCTGGGGGGCGGTGACGAGCGGTCCTGACGGCACCACCCGAGCCTAGCCCACCGGCCGCGGCGGCTAGAAGCGGTGCCCCCGGACCCGTTCGATGTCGAAGGAGGCGGTGCTGGCGATGGCCATCACCGCCATCACCCCGGCCTGGACCGGGTCGGTGACGACCAGGTCGGCGTGGGAGGCGGCCGAGCCGGCCATGTTGAGGGACACGACCAGGATGCCGCGGGCCCGGATCTCGTCCACGGCCGCGGTCACCTCGCCGCCCATCAGCGAGCCGGCCAGGACCACGCACACCGCGCGGGGCAGCCGGGCCACGGCCCGGACGGCGTTGGCCAGGTTGGTCTCGCCGACGATCGGGATGGTGTCGACGCTGATCTTCTCGCCCCGGATGTTGTGCCGGTCGGCCTCGCCGATGGCCCCGATGGCGACCTGGCCGACCTGGGCGCCGGCCCCGACGACGATGATCCGCTTGCCCCAGACCTGGTACATGGTCGGCAGCCGCTGCAGCGACTCGACCACGTCGATCTCCAGGAACGACCTGGTCAGCCCCTCCGGGTCGTCGACGCCGTCCAGCTCCCAGTAGACGACGCTGCGGGCCCCGCGCTCGATGATCTCCACCAGCACGATGTCGCCGTCGTGGCGCAGGATCGCCGCCGTCATGTCGTGCAGCAGCCCCTTGCGGTCCCCGCCCTCGAGCAGCACGGCCAGCTGCGGCGCGCGCCGCAGCGGTCGCTCCTCCTCGTCCCGTTCGGGGCCGCCTGT
>DASUPQ010000129.1 GCA_036280995.1 Actinomycetota bacterium
CTGGTCAGCCACGACACCCCGTTCGTGCAGAGCTTCGAGCCCGACCGGGTCCTGCTCATGCCCGACGGCGCCCTGGACGTCTGGAGCGAGGACTACCTGGACCTGGTGGCCCTCGACTGAGTGGTCGCGACGCCGACCGGGAGCTGACCGTGGCCACCGTGACCATCCTGGGCGCCGGGGCGATGGGCAGCGCCCTGGCCACCCCGGCCGTGGCCGCCGGCAACCGGGTCCGGCTCTGGGGGACCTGGCTGGACGGCGACCTCCTGGCCGAGCTGCGCGCCGGCCGTCCCCACCCCCGCACCGGCGTCCCCGCCGACCCGCGGGTCGAGCTCCGCTCCGCCGGCGACCTGGCCGGGGCGCTGGACGGCGCCGACCTGGTCGCGGTCGCGATCAGCTCCGACGGCGTGCTCGAGGTCGTCCGCCGCGCCGCCGCCGCCCTGCGCCCGGGGACGCCGCTGCTGCTCTGCACCAAGGGGTTCGGTCGCCGGCCCGGCGGCCGCGTCAGCCTGCTCCCCGACCTGGTCGCCGCCGCCCTGCCCGGCCGGCCGGCCGGTACCTGCCCGGTGGTGGCCGTCGGCGGCCCCTGCAAGGCCAACGAGGTCGCCGCCGGCCGGCCCACGGCGGCCGTCTTCGCCGGCCGGGACGGCGGGGCGGTGACCCTGGGCGCGCGGACGCTGGCCACCCCCGCCTACCGGGTCGAGTGCGGCGACGACCTCGACGGGGTCGAGGCGGCCGCCGCCACCAAGAACGTCTACGCCATCGCCGTCGGCGTCTGCCACGGGCTCACCGAGGCCGGCGGGGAACCCTGGCACGACCTGGCCGCCGCCACCTTCACCCAGGCCGTGGCCGAGATGCGGCGGCTGGCGGTGGCCCTCGGGGGCCGCGAGGAGACCGTCCTCGGCCTGGCCGGGGTGGGCGACCTGGAGGTCACCTCGCTGTCCGGACGCAACCGCGTGTTCGGGGCCAGGGTCGGCCGCGGCGAGCCACCCGACGAGGCGCTGGCCGCCATGGCCGCCGCCGGCCAGACCGTCGAGGGCGTCCCGGCGGCCCGCCTCGCCCGCGACCTGGCCGCCCAGCTCGGCCTCGGGATGGCCGGCGGGCTGCCGCTCCTGGCGGCCGTGAACCGCATCCTGGACGGCGAGCCCGACCCGGCCGCCCTACTCGGCGCGGCCGTCCTCCCCGAGCTCCGCTGACGCCCCCGGCCTAGGCCGCCGGCGCGGCCGTCCGCCGCCCGGCCAGCCCGAAGTACAGGCCGAGCGCGGCGCTCGCCAGGTGCAGCGCGTTGTCGGGCTGGTTGATGTTGAGGAGGTTCAGGTCCGAGGAGCCGTTGATGAACAGCCCCAGGATCCCGACCACCAGGTAGACGGCGCCGATCAGGGTGCTGACGGCGCGGGCGCTCGACTCGGTGCGGGACGAGGCCAGCCACAGGGCCCCGACCGCGAGGTGGACGATGTTGTGCAGCGGGTTCACCCCGAACAGCAGGAGCTTGTCGTCCGAGGGGGCGGCGAAGCCGTCCAACCCCGTGAAGGCGAACCCGAGCAGGCCTACGAGCACGTAGACGGCCCCGAAGACCTGGGCGAAACGCTGGACGGGCATGATCCGCATGACCTCCTTGGCGGCTGTGGAGCCCCGGCGTTGCCGGCTCACCATGCGTTCGCTGCGCCGCCTCGATCGGTTCATTGGGCGAGGGGAGGAATTCTTTCGCCCGCGAACCGTCCCGACCCCAGGAGCGAGCCGTGGGGCTGGCCTCGCCGAGGAGCGGGACGTGGCCGCCGCCGATCCCCGCCAAGCCTCCGAAGCGGGCGCGGCGCTGGTACCCTCGCGTCGTCCCGTCCCCGTCCGGAGGTTTGCTCAATGGCCGATGCGAACCTGGTCCCCATCGTCATCGAGCAGACCAGCCGTGGCGAGCGCTCGTTCGACATCTTCTCCCGCCTGCTCAAGGACCGGATCATCTTCCTGGGCACGCCGATCGACGACACCATCGCCAACCTGGTCATGGCCCAGCTCCTGCACCTGGAGAGCGAGGACCCGGACAAGGACATCTCGATCTACATCAACTCGCCCGGCGGGTCGATCACCGACCTGCTCGCCATCTACGACACCATGCAGTACGTGAAGCCGGACGTGTCCACGATCTGCATGGGCATGGCCGCCTCGGCCGCCGCGGTGATCCTGGCCTCGGGCACCAAGGGCAAGCGCTACGCCCTGCCCCACTCGACCATCCTGATCCACCAGCCCTCGGGCGGGGCCCGCGGCCAGTCGGCCGACATCGAGATCCAGGCCCGGGAGATCCTCCGCCTGCGCAAGCTGCTGGACGAGATCATGGCCAAGCACACCGGCCAGACGGTCGAGAAGATCGCCAAGGACACCGACCGCGACTTCATCATGTCGGCCGACCAGGCGCTCGAGTACGGCATGGTCGACGAGATCATCACCGCCCGCCAGGTCGTCCCCGTGATCGGCTCCACCACCGCCCCGGCCGGCGTCTCCCGGCCGTCCGGCGACGGCGCCGGTCCCGAGCCGACGGCCGCGCCTCCCGCTTCCTGACCTCGGCTCCTCCCCCCGGAGGAGGCCACGATCGTCGCCGGGCAGGATGACCCGGTTCCCGCGGCACGCTACCGTCACGGCATGCGCATGCCCGGGTCCCTGGTCCGGCGGGTGCGGCGGCTGCCCCCGACGGTGGCCGACGGCCTGCTGGCGGCCCTGGTCACCGTGCTCGGGCTGCCCCAGCTGCTCATCGACAACCCGAGCCTGGCCAAGCTCGGCATCGAGTTCCGCGACACCGACGCGCTGGCCGTGCTGCTCACGCTCGCCCAGACGGTGCCGCTGGTCTGGCGCCGGCGCGCCCCCATGGCCGTCCTGGCCGTCACCGGCCTGGCCGCGCTCGCCCACCTGGTCGTCGGCTACCAGCCGACCTGGGCCGAGTTCGGGGTGCTGATCGCCCTCTACACGGTGGCCGCCCACTGCCCGCAGCGCCGGTCGCTGCTGGCCGCCGCCCTGGTCGCCGTCGGCCTGGCCGTCTACACGACCCTGGTCATGGTCCGCTACCCCAGGCCGGCCGAGGAGGACGTGCAGGGCTGGCTGGTCGGCTACGTGCAGTTCGCGGCCGCCTGGTTCCTGGGCAACGTGCAGAAGCGGCGGCTGGCCTACACGGCCAAGCTGGAAGCGCTCAACGCCCAGCTGGCCACCGAGCAGGAGCTGCGCTCGCGCTGGGCGGTGGCCGAGGAGCGGGGCCGGATCGCCCGCGAGCTGCACGACGTGGTCGCCCACTCGGTCAGCGTGATGACCGTCCAGGCCGGGGCGGCCCGGCGCACCCTGGCCGCCAGCCCCGACCAGGCGGCGTCCGCCCTTGGCCAGATCGAGTCGACCGGCCGCCAGGCTCTGGTCGAGCTGCGCCGGCTGCTCGGGCTGCTGCGCGACCGCGACCAGGAGGACGTCGCCGCCCTCGCCCCCCAGCCGGGCCTGGACCATCTGGAGTCGCTGACCGCCGCCGCCCGCGAGGCCGGCCTGCCGGTCGAGGTGACGGTCGAGGGCGAGCCGCGGCCGCTGCCGGCCGGGGTCGACCTGTCGGCCTACCGGATCGTGCAGGAGGCGCTGACCAACTCGCTCCGGCACGCCGGCCCGGCCCGGGCCAAGGTCCGGATCCGCTATGGCCGCGAGGACCTGGAGGTGCAGGTCACCGACGATGGCGCCGGCGGGCCGGGACGGTCCGGGACGGCGGAGGCCCGGTCGTGGTCAGGCTCGGCCCCGACGGGGTGCTGGAGCTCCCGGGCCGCAGGGAGGGCGGTGGGCACGGCCTCATCGGCATGCGCGAGCGGGTCGCCATGTTCGGCGGCACCCTCGAGACCGGTCCCCGCCCCGACGGCGGCTACCGGGTCGCGGCCCGCCTGCCGCTGGACAACGGATCCCCGTGACGATCAGGGTCCTGATCGCCGACGACCAGCCGCTGATGCGGACCGGGTTCCGGATGATCCTGGACGCCGAGCCCGACCTGGAGGTGGTGGGCGAGGCGGCCGACGGCGCCGAGGCGGTCCGGCTGGCCGCCGGCGCCCGGGCCGACGTGGTCCTGATGGACGTCCGCATGCCCGGCATGGACGGGATCGAGGCGACCCGCCGCCTGGCCGGCGACGGCGTCCAGGACCCGGTCCGGGTGCTGATCCTGACCACCTTCGACCTCGACGAGTACGTCCTGTCGGCCCTGCGCGCCGGGGCCAGCGGCTTCCTGCTCAAGGACGTCCCGCCCGAGGACCTGGTCGACGCCATCAAGGTCGTGGCCGCCGGCGACGCCCTCCTCGCCCCCTCGGTGACCAGGCGCCTGCTCGACCGCTTCGCGGCCAGCCTCCCCGACCCGGCCGCCGCCCGGCCCGCCGCCCTCGACAGCCTCACCGCCCGCGAGCTCCAGGTCCTCGGCCTGGTCGCCAGGGGCATGTCCAACGCCGAGATCGCCGAGCACCTGGTCGTCAGCGAGACCACCGTCAAGACCCACGTCGGCCGCCTGCTGTTCAAGCTCGACCTGCGCGACCGGGTCCAGGCCGTCGTCCTCGCCTACGAGACCGGCATCGTGCGCCCCGGCACCGCCTGACCATGGCCGTGGACGACCCGACGGCCGCCGCGTTGGCCTGGTTGCTCGCCTCCGACGAGCCGGCCGTCCGCCACCTGGCCCGCCGCGACCTGCTCGGGGACGGCCCGGCCGCGGCTGCCGACGCGGCCCGGGTGCTGGAGGGCCCGAAGGTGGCCGCGCTGCTGGCCGGCCAGCGACCGGACGGCGGCTTCGGGGTCCGCCCCTACAGCAAGTGGACCGGCGCCCACTGGCGGCTCGTCTCGCTGGTGGAGCTGGCCGCCCCGGCCGGTGAGCCGCGCCTGCTGGCCGCCGCCTCGACCGTGCTGGACTGGCTGACCAGCGACGCGCACCGGCGGACGGTGATGGTGGTCGACGGGCTCGCCCGCCGTTGCGCCTCCCAGGAGGGCAACGCACTGGCCGTCGCCTGCCGGCTCGGCATGGCCGGCGACCCGCGGGCCGAGCTGCTGGCCCGGTCGCTGGCCGGATGGCAGTGGCCCGACGGCGGCTGGAACTGCGACCCGCGGGCCAGCGGCCGCCGCTCGTCGTTCCACGAGTCGCTGCCGCCGGCCTGGGGCCTGCACGAGTACTGGCTGGCCACGGGCGCGACCTGGGCCCGGGAGGCGGCCACCCGGACCGCCGAGCTGCTCCTGTCCCACCGGCTGTTCCGCTCGCTGCGGGACGGCGAGGTGATCGACCGGCGCTGGCTGCGTCCGCGCTACCCGCCCTACTGGCACTACGACGTGCTCCAGGCGCTGCTGGTCCTGTCGCGGCTGGGCCTGGCCCGCGACCCGCGCGCCGCCGACGCGCTCGACCTGGTCGCCCGGCGCCGGCGGGCCGACGGCCGCTGGTGGCCGAGCGGGTACTGGTGGCGCCCGCCGGGCAGCCGGTCCGGGTCAGGCCCGGTCGAGGTGGTCGACTGGGGACGGTCGGGCCCCAGCGAGATGCTCACCCTCAACGCCCTGCGGGTGCTGCGCGCCGGCGGCGTCACCCCGGATGGCGGTCGAGCTCGTCCAGGCTCGGGGCCGTCCGGATCGACGGGCTGAGGCAGCCCCAGACGACCAGGACCAGGGCGACGGCGGCGAACAGGCCGATGGCGGCCCGGGCCGGCAGGGCGTCGAGCAGGATGCCGGCGACCAGCGGCCCCAGCGGCACGATCAGCAGCGAGATCGCCCGCCAGATGGACTCGACCCGGCCGAGCAGACGGTCGGGCGTCATCGCGATGCGGTAGCCGTGGACGACCGAGTTGGTCGAGGGGATCGCCAGGGCCGTTGGCAGGGTGCTGGCGGCCAGCACGTAGACGTTGGGCCAGATCAGGAACAGGCCGCAGCCGAGCCAGGTCCACAGCTCCAGCAGCAGCACCGTGCGGACCGAGAGGACCCGGCTGACCAGCGGGGCCAGGAACGAGCCGAGCAGCACGCAGCCCCCGAAGGCCGAGAGGAGCAGGCCGACCCGGCCGCCGGACAGGCCCTGGCGCTGACCGAGGACCACGACCGCGAACAGGACGCCCACGCCGATGAAGTTCGACAGCCCGAACAGGAGCGCGCAGATGCGCAGGAACCGGTGGCCCCAGAGGAAGCCGAACCCCTCGGCGAGCCGCGAGCGCAGCGACGCCCGGTCGGGCTCGCGCGCCTCCTGGAACGGGCCCCGCATGGCCAGCAGCGAGACGGTCGAGAAGGCGTAGGAGACGGCGTCGACCAGGAACGGGAGCGCCCGGGCGACCCCGAACAGCGCGCCGCCGATCGGCGGGCCGGCCAGGTCGACCGCCGCCAGCCGGCCCGTCTGGGCGCCCGCTGCTCCCGGCAGCTGGCGCGCCGGCACCACGGCCCGGAGGGCCCCGGCCTGCGCGGCCGCGAACAGGGCCGCGCCGGCGCCCTCGACGAGGGCGACCAGTGGGATCGCCCAGAAGACGAGCCGGCCGGCCAGGATCGCCGCGGCCAGCCCGCCGACGGCGAGCACGCGGACGCCGTCGGCCGCGACCATCAGCCACCGCCGGTTCCAGCGGTCGGCGACCACCCCGGCGGGCAGGGCGAACAGTGTCAGGGCCAGGGCGCGGGCGAAGGCGACCACCCCCGCCCTGGCCGCCGACCCCGTCACCTCCAGCACGAGCAGGGGGTAGGCGATCGCCGCCGACTTGGTGCCGGCCTCCGACAGCAGCTGCCCGGTCTGGAGGAGCAGGAAGTCGCGGTTCCGGCGAAGCGGGACCGCGGTCACGCGTCGATCGGCTCGACGGTGACGCCCTGCTCGGCGAGCCAGGCCTCGGCCTGGTCGAGCTGGTCGGTGGGGCCGGAGAGCTCGAGCAGGAACCAGGCGACCCCGGACTCCACGTCGACGTTGGCCCGGCGGACGTTGACCACGGCCGTGGTCGTCCTGACCAGGTCGTGGAGAATCGGCCGGTGGACCAGCTCCGGCGGGAGGGTGCAGTGGACCAGCCGCCTCACGGTGCCGGCCTCTGGTGCAGGGCGGCGTTCATGGAGCCGGAGCGGAAGCCCTCCAGGTCGAGGGTGACGTAGGTGAAGCCGAGGTCGTGCAGGCCGTCGACCAGGCGGGCCCGGCGGCCCGGTTCGACCAGCTCGCCCAGGGCACCGACCGGGACCTCGATCCGGGCCAGGTCGCCGTGGTCGCGGACGCGGAGCTGGGCCAGGCCGAAGGAGCGGAGCAGGGCCTCGGCCCGCTCGACCCGGGACAGCCGGGCCGGCGTGACCTGGACGCCGTAGGCGATCCGGGAGGCCAGGCAGGCCGCGGCCGGCTTGTCGGCCGTGCGCAGGCCCCGGCGGCGGGACGCCTGGCGGACCTCGGCCTTGGACAGCCCGGCCGCGACCAGCGGGGTGAGCACGCCGTGGTCGGCCGCGGCCCGCTGGCCGGGGCGGTGGTCGCCCAGGTCGTCGGTGTTGGTCCCGACGGCCAGGGCGAGGCCCTCGGCGCCGGCCAGGGGGGCGAGCACCTCGAACAGCTCGTCCTTGCAGAAGAAGCAGCGGTCGGGGCCGTTGCGCAGGTAGCCGGGACGCTCGCCCTCGTGGGTGGCCACGACCAGGTGGCGGGCGCCGAGCTCGGAGGCCAGGGCGCGGGCGTCCTCCAGCTCCTGGTCGGGAAGGCTGGGCGACACGCCGGTGGCCGCCACCGCCCGCTCCCCCAGCGCCTCAACGGCCGCGGCCAGCAGCAGCGCCGAGTCGGCCCCGCCCGAGAACGCCACCATCACCCCGCCGGTGGCCTCCAGCTCCGACCGCAGGGCGGCCAGCTTGGCGTCCAGCGCGTCCATGACACGACAGTCTAGTTCCATACGAAACGGCGGCCCCCCCGACATCGGGGGGGCCGCCGTTCCGTGTGGAGCCGGACTAGAAGTCCATGTCGCCGCCGCCGCCGGGCATGGCGGGGGCCTTCTCCTTCTCGGGCTTGTCGGCCACCACGGCCTCGGTGGTGAGGAACAGGCCGGCGATCGAGGTCGCGTTCTGCAGGGCGGAGCGGACGACCTTGGCCGGATCGACGATCCCCGCCTTGAACATGTCGGTGTACTCGCCGGAGGCCGCGTTCAGGCCCTGGCCCGGGTCGAGGCCGCGGACCTTCTCGACCACCACGCCGCCCTCGAGGCCGGCGTTGAGGGCGATCTGCTTCAGCGGCTCCTCGAGGGCCCGGCGGACGATGAGCGCGCCGGTCGCCTCGTCGCCGGTCAGG
>DASUPQ010000130.1 GCA_036280995.1 Actinomycetota bacterium
TCTACTGGGCCGGGCGGGTGGCCATGGTGGCCCGCAGGGAGGACCTGACCGCCTACGACGCCGCCTTCGACGAGTACTTCCCGAGCGCCACCACCGACGCCCTGGCCATGGTCGCCGGCTGGGGTCCGCAGACGCCCGGCACGCCCGAGCTCGAGGTCCTGCTCGACCAGGGGATCGCCGAGGAGTCCTGGGAGCCGGCCGAGGGGGCGGAAGACGGCGAGGGCATCGTCGGGGTGCTGGCCAGCGGGGCCGAGGTGCTGCGGAACAAGTCCTTCGACGAGCTCAGCGAGTCCGAGCGGCTCCAGGCCGACCACATCATCCGGGCCCTGGGCGTGCACCTGCCGACCCGGCACAGCCGCCGCTACCGGCCGTCGCCCTACGGGCGCCGCTTCGACCAGCGCCGCACCCTGCGGGCGTCGCTGCGCACCCAGGGCGAGCCGTTCCGCCGGGCCTGGCGCGACCGCCGCCGCCGGGTCCGGCCGCTGGTGCTGATCCTGGACGTGTCCGGGTCGATGTCGGCCTACTCGCGGGCCCTGATGCAGTTCGGGTTCGCGGCCATGCGGGCCGGCCGCCGGGTCGAGGTGTTCTGCTTCGGGACCCGCCTGACCAGGGTGACCAGGGCGCTGGCCCGCTCCGAGCCGGACGACGCCCTGCGCCAGGTCGCGGCCGCGGTGGTCGACTGGAACGGCGGCACCCGCATCGGCGCCTCCCTCAAGGAGCTGCTGGACCGCTGGTCCCAGCATGTGGCCATGCGCGGGGCGGTGGTGGTGCTCTGCTCGGACGGGCTCGAGCGGGGCGACCCGGCCCTGCTGGCCGCCCAGGTGGCCCGGCTGTCGCGCCTGGCCCACCGGCTGATCTGGGTCAACCCGCTCAAGGGCAGCCCCCGCTACGAGCCGCTGGCCCGGGGCATGGCCGCCGCCCTGCCGTACGTCGACGTGTTCCTGGCCGGCCACAACCTCGAAAGCCTCGAATCGCTCTGCGAGGTCCTGGAGGGCGCCCGGTGAGGTTCCGGAAGGGGTGTAGCGTGGGAGGGTGAACCTGACCGTCCTGCTCACCTCCGAGCCGCTGTCGCTGGACGCCGCCTTCCGGGCGGTGCTCGACCCGGCCTGCGGCGGGACGGCCCTGTTCGTCGGCACCACCCGCAGCCCCAACCAGGGGCGCCAGGTCGACGAGCTCGAGTACGAGGCCTACGCCGAGCTGGCCGAGCCGGAGATGGAGCGGGTGGCCCGCAAGGCCGCCGCCACCCACGGCCTGGGCGCCGTCTACCTGGCCCACCGGACCGGCGTGGTCGGGGCGGGCGAGCCGAGCGTGATCGTGGCCGCCGCGGCCCCGCACCGGGCCGAGGCGTTCGCCGGCTGCCGGGAGCTGATCGACGAGCTCAAGGCGACCGTGCCCATCTGGAAGAAGGAGCGCTGGGCCGGCGGCGGCGAGTGGGTGGGGGTCCCCGATGCCTGAGATGGTCGACAGCTTCGGCCGGGTCGTGCGCGACCTGCGGGTCTCGGTCACCGACAAGTGCAACTTCCGCTGCCTGTACTGCATGCCCGAGGACGGCCTGCCCTGGCTGGCCAAGGACGACGTGCTGGGCCGGGACGAGCTGATCCGCGCCCTGCGGGTCGCCATCGAGCTCGGGGTGCGGACGGTCCGCATCACCGGCGGCGAGCCGACGCTCCGGCGCGACCTGGTCGACGTGGTCGCCGCCCTGGGCGCGCTCGGGGTCGAGCTGTCCATCACCACCAACGGCTTCCTGATGGACCGCCTGGCCGAGCCGCTGCGCCAGGCCGGCCTCAAGCGGGCCAACGTCTCCCTGGACTCGCTGCGCCGCGACCGTTTCCGGGAGATCACCCGCCGCGACGCCCTCGACCGGGTCCTGGCCGGCATCGACGCCACCCTGGCCGCCGGCCTGCACCCGGTGAAGATCAACGCCGTGGTCGTCCGCGGCTTCAACGACGACGAGCTGGAGCCGATGGCCGCCTGGGCCCGCGACCTCGGCGTCGAGCTCCGCTTCATCGAGTTCATGCCCCTGGACGCCCCCGGGGACTGGACCCGCGACCAGGTGATCCCGGCGGGCGAGATCCTGGCCCGGCTCGACGCCGCCTTCGGGCTGGAGGCCCCCGACCCGCGCGGCAGCGCCCCGGCCGAGCGCTACCGCTACCGCGACGGCCGCGGCGCCGTCGGGGTGATCGCCTCGGTCACCCGCGCCTTCTGCGCCCAGTGCGACCGCATCCGCCTGACCGCCGACGGCCAGGTGCGGACCTGCCTGTTCGCCACCACCGAGTACGACCTGCGCTCGGTGCTCCGCTCGGGCGCCGGCGACGACGCGGTCGCCCAGGTCTACCTGGACGCCGTCGCCCGCAAGCAGTGGGGCCACCGCATCAACGAGGCCGACTTCGTCCAGCCGGCCCGCGGCATGTCGCAGATCGGCGGCTAGCGCGCCCGTTCCGTCCGCGCTTCCCGGGGAAGCCCCGGTTTCGGTTACGCTCCGGTTCCGACTGTCTCTGGTGGGAGGACACGGGCATGCAGGCAGATTGCACCTTCTGCCAGATCGTCTCCGGCGAGCTGCCGGCCGACCTGGTGGACGAGGACGAACGGACCATGGCGTTCATGGACATCAGCCCGGCCACCCTCGGCCACGTGCTGGTCGTGCCCAGGCGCCACGTCAGCGACGTGATGTCGGCCGACGTCGAGGACTGGCTGGCCGTGGCGGCCACGGCCAGGCGGATGGCCCGCTGGGTGGTCGGGGCCTTCAAGGCCGGCGGGGTCGACCTGGTGCAGGCGAACTCCGACGGCTCGGCCGGCAACCAGACCGTGTTCCACCTGCACGTCCACGTGCTCCCGCGCTACCACGACGACCAGCTCGGGTCCTGGTGGTCGCCGCAGACGGCCGACCCGGCCGAGATCACCGAGGCCGCCCGCCGCCTGGTCGAGCACGGCCGCTCCGACCCCGAGCGCATTCCGCCGCTGGCCTCCACCTCCACCTGAGCGTCGGTCGCAGGTTTGCGTCCCGGCTTGAACGGGATAGCGAAACAAGAGACGCTGGGGGAAAGGGGACACCCATGGACACAGGTCTGCTCGTCGCCATACTCGTCGTGCTCGTGCTGCTGGCGCTGCTCGCCTTCTTCGCCGGCCGCCAGCGCCGCAGCCGTAAGCTGCAGGACACGTTCGGCCCGGAGTACCAGCGCACCGTGGAGGAGACCGGCGACCGCAAGGCGGCCGAGGCCGAGCTGGTCGAGCGGACCGAGCGCCGCGCCGGGTTCGAGATCGTCCCCCTGGAGCCCGAGGCCCGGGCCCGCTACGTCGAGGCCTGGCGCCACACCCAGGCCCAGTTCGTGGACGAGCCCGCCGAGGCCACCCGCGAGGCCGACCGGCTGATCACCTCGGTGATGCGCGACCGCGGTTACCCGGTCGACGACTTCGACCAGCGGGCCGCCGACCTGTCGGTCGACCATCCCCAGGTGGTTGACGACTACCGGGCCGCCCACGCCATCGCCGCCCGCAACGAGCGTTCCGAGGCCAGCACCGAGGACCTGCGCCAGGCCCTGGTCCACTACCGGTCGCTGTTCGAGGAGCTGCTGGAGGAACGCCACCCGGACGGGTCCGTGCCCGAGCCGGACCGTCATCCCGACCGGTCCACGACCGAGGAGGCACGATGACGGAGCGCTACGGGTCCGGCTACGGCGACGAGGGCGCCCAGCGGCCGTCGGGCCGCGGGGCCGTGACCGAGCGGCTGGCCCGGCGGGACCAGGACGCCCGCGAGATCGACCTGACCGACGAGGCGGCCAAGGCCGAGGCGGACGACGACACCGTGGTCAGCCCGGCCGCCCGGCCCGACGGCGACCAGGCCGACCGCGAGTCGTCCGGCGCGTTCGAGCCGGCCGAGCCGGTGGTGCTGGCCCCCGACCCGCCGGCCGAGGCCGGCCGGGCGGGCTCGTCCATCTTCGACGTCGACGAGCGGGCCAAGCAGGAGGAGCTCAACCGGACCGGCTACGAGCCCCCGGTGGCCGACACCGCCGATCCGGACGGTTCGCGCGGCGAAACCACCGTCACCGAGCCCGGCGAGCCCCGCCGCGAGCCCGCCGACGCCGAGGCCAGCGACGCCACCGCGGCCCCGGTCGCCGACCCTCCCGCCGAGGCCGACGCCGGCACGCCAGCCGACGCCGCGCCCGCCCCGGGCGCTGCGGCCGCCGCCGAGGCGCCGGAGGCGCTGCTCGGGTCGCTGGACACCGCCGGCATCCGCAACCGCTTCCTCGACATCCAGGCCGGGTTCATCGACGAGCCCAGGCAGGCGGTCGAGGAGGCCGGCCGCTTCGTCGACGACCTCGTCCGGCAGGTGGCCGACGCCCTCCAGCAGCAGCGCGGCCAGCTCGCCGGCGCCAGCGACGACGCCTCGACCGAGGACCTGCGCCTGACCCTGCGCGCCTACCGGCGGTTCGTCGACCGGCTCCTGGGCCTGGGCGGCTGAGCGAGACGCTCAGCGTCGGGGTCGCGGAGGAGTACCAGCTCGTCGACCCGGCGACCCGCGGGAGGCGGTGGTGGATCTGGTGGCCGAGGCGACCGCCCGCTAAGGTGGCCGCGGGCCTTCGACGGAGGTGCCAGGGGAGCCCGGCGGAACCGGGCTGAGAGGCCGACTGCAGCGGTCGGCGACCCTTCGAACCTGATCCGGCTAGCACCGGCGAAGGGAGCGCGAGATGACGGCTGGCCAGCGGTCCTTCTCCATCCAGCAGCCCCCCGAGTGGGGCATCGAGCCGGTCCCGCCCGACCAGCGGCGGCTCGGCTTCCTCGACCAGGCGGTGCTCTGGGGCAACCTCGGCGTGAGCCTGCTCGTGCTCGTCGCCGGGGCCCTGCTGGTCCCCGCCCTGGGCCTGTGGCAGGCCCTGGCCGCCACCGTGGTCGGGGCCGTGGTCGGCAACGCCCTGCTCGGGCTGGCCGCCGTGCCCGCCGCCGCCACCGGCGTGCCGGCCATGGTCCTGTACCGGGCCCCGCTCGGGATCCGCGGCTCGCTGCTCCCCACCGCCTGCAACGTCGTCCAGAACCTGGGCTGGGCCACCTTCGAGCTGTTCGTGATCGCCACCGCCGCCACCGCCATCTCCGAGCGGGTGTTCGGGGCCGGGGGCCGGCCGCTGTGGGTCGTGGCCTTCGGAGCCCTGGCCACCGCCATGGCCGTGGCCGGCCCGCTGACCGTGCTGCGCCGCTGGCTGCAGCGGTTCGCCGTCTGGGCCGTGCTCGCCTCCACCGCCTACCTCACCTGGTACGCCCTGACCCGGTTCGACCTGGCCGCCCTGGCCGGCCGGGCCGGCCAGGGCGGGCTCTCGTTCTGGGCCGGGGTCGACCTGGCCATCGCCCTGCCCATCTCCTGGGTGCCGCTGGTCGCCGACTACGCCCGCTTCGGCCGCTCGGCCGGCTCGACCTTCTGGGGCACCGCCGTCGGCTACCTCCTGGCCCAGGTCTGGTTCTTCGCCCTCGGCGTGCTGTTCCTCCTCTCCATCGGCCAGGGCGACGTGATCGCGGCCCTGCTCGCCGTGCCGGTGGGGCTGGTGGCCATGGCCGTGCTGGTGGTCGACGAGACCGACGAGGTGTTCGCCAACCTCTACTCGGCCGGGGTCAGCCTCAAGAACGCCGCCCCGGGCCTGCCCGGCCGCCGGGTCGCCGTCGCCCTCGGGGCCGTCGCCACCCTCCTGGCCGTGCTGGTCGACGACCTGGCCCGCTACGAGAACTTCCTGTTCCTGCTCGGGGCGCTGTTCGTCCCCCTGTTCGGGGTGCTGGCCGCCGACTGGTACGTGCTCGCCCGCCGCCGCTACGACGTCGACGCCATGTACCGGCCCGACGGCCCCTACCGGGGGGTGCGCTGGCCGGCCGTGCTGGTCTGGCTGCTCGGGTTCCTGGTCTACAACTGGATCAACCCCGGGACCGTGACGGCCTGGGTGTCGCTCGTCGACCGCCTGTTCGCCGGCCTGCTGGGCCTGCCGTTCCCGCTCTCGGCCCGGCTGCCCTGGCTGGGCGCCTCCATCCCCGCGTTCGCCGTCGCCTTCCTGGCTATGCTGGCCGCCGGTCGCCGCTCCAGGAGGGAGGCTGTCGCGTGACACGTGAGTTCGCGGGGATGCCGGACGAGGGCTTGGCCTTCCTCGAGGACCTGGAGGAGCGGAACACCAGGGAGTTCTTCGACGCCAACAAGGGCGTGTTCAGGGAGCAGGTCCAGGCACCGTTCGCCGCCCTGGTCGAGGCGGCCGCGGCCAGGCTGCGCCGCAGCGTCCCCGACCTGGGGGAGCCCAAGGTGTTCCGGATCTACCGGGACCTGCGCTTCAGCAAGGACAAGACGCCCTACAAGACGTCGATGAGCGCGTCGCTGCCGTCGCGGGCCGACCAGGAGGACGGCGGCCCCGGGGTCGGCACCGGCTACTACGTGAACGTCGGCCCGGCCGGGCTGTACACCGCCTCCGGCCTGTACCACGCCGCCCGGCCTGACCTGGAGCGGGTCCGGGCCGCCATCGCCGACCCGGACACCGGCCCGGAGCTGGAGGCGATCCTGGGCAAGGCCGCCACCAAGGGCCTGGAGCCGTGGCTCGACCCCCTCCAGCGCACCCCCCGGTCGTGGCCGGCCGACCACCCGCGGGCCGGCCTGCTCAAGGCCCGCTCCCTGGTCCTCAACCGCCGCCACGACCGCGCCTCCTGGCTCCAGACGGCCGAGCTGCTCGACCACCTGCTCGCCGACTGGAAGGCGATGATCCCCTTCAACCGCTGGCTCGAGCGGGTTCCCTGAACCTGGGGAACCGAGGGGTCGTCCGGGCCGTCTGACAGGTAGCGATCCGCCGATCGACCCGGGAGGTGGGCCGGATGGGCCACCGTCGTGGGGCCACGCTGGTGGCCGTCGCCCTGGCTGGAGTCCTGGCCGTGGCGGGCTGCGCCGACCCGGACGCGGTCCCGGTGGCCGCGCCCGTCGAGCACCCGTGCGGGCCGGAGGTCGACCCGGCCACGGCGCGGGTGATGGACGTGTACCTG